>NZ_JBFULT010000330.1:0-8501 GCF_054049755.1 Bradyrhizobium sp. P5_C11_2 | reverse complement strand
GCCGGCGAGTTCCTGGACTATCTGGTGCAGGACGCCTCGACCGGCGTGATCCTGCTGTTCATCGAAGGCATTCGCGACGTCGACAAATTTCTCGCCGCGGCACGGCGCGCGGCCGAGCTGAACAAGCCCGTCATCGTCACCAAGGTCGGCCGTTCCGGCGCCGGTGAGCGCGCAGCCGCCTCGCACACCGCGAGCATGGCCGGCTGGTCGGCGGCGTACGATGCGGTATTCGCAAAGTACGGCTTCATCATTTCCAACGATCTCGACGAAGCCTTGACGATCGCCGCCGTGCTCGCCAGCAATCCGCTGCCGAAGGGTGATCGCGTCGCCGTGGYCACCGTTTCCGGCGGCGCCGGGATCTGGGGCGCGGATGCGGTGGCGCTGCGCGGCTTGCAGGTGCCTGAGCTCTCCGAGCCGATCCAGACGGAGATCAAAAAGCTGATGCCGTCCTACGGCAGCGCGCGCAATCCGATCGACGTCACCGCGCAAGGCGTGACCTCGGGCGGGCTTCAGAAGAGCGTCGACCTGCTCACGGCCTCCGACGAGGTCGACGCGATCCTGGTCGTGCTGTCGCTGTCGAGCGAGGTGCGGATGCCGTTCAAGGAATCCGAGCTGAAACCGGCGCTTGAAGCGCAGCGCAAACCGGTGGTGTTCTATTCCTACACGCTGCCGTCGGACTTTGCGCGCCGCGAGCTTGCGAAATCCGGCGTGGTCGTGCTGTCGGGCCTCACTTATGTCGGCGTCGCGATGCGGCAGCTGGTCGACTACGCGACGTTCAGCCTGCCCAAGCCTGCGGACCAGGCGCGGCCACCGGCGCGCGATCTCTCGGCGTATCTGAAAGCGCCAACTCTGTCCGAGGCCGACAGCAAGGCGATGCTCCGCGCCGCTGGCATCGTGCTGCCGGATGAGGTGCTGGTGAGGGACAAAGGCGGGCTCGACGAAGCAGTCGTCCGTGTTGGCTTCCCATTGGTGATGAAGATCCAGTCTCCGGATATCGCGCACAAGAGCGAGGTCGGCGGCGTGCGCGTCAACATCACGACCAAGGGCGAGGTGTTCCTGGCGTTCGAGGCCTTGCTCAACAATGCGCGCAAGCACCGGCCGGAGGCGACGATCCAGGGTGTGCTGGTCGGTCCGATGGCGAAGAAGGGCGTCGAGATCATCGTCGGCACGATGACGGACAGGACGTTTGGTCCCATGGTGATGGTAGGTCTCGGCGGCATCACCACGGAGCTGTTCCGCGACGTCGTCTATCGTCCGGCGCCGGTGAGCGCGGAAGAGGCCGGCGCCATGCTGGCGAGCCTGAAAGCCGCGCCGCTGCTGAACGGGTTCCGCGGGGCGGCCARGGCCGACGTCGCGGCGGTGGCGCAACTGATCGCAGACATCTCAGTGCTCGCCGCGCGGCATGCGGCGGAGATCGCGGAGATCGAGCTCAACCCGGTGCTGGTGCACGCAGAAGGGCAGGGCGTGACGATCGTGGATGCGCTGGTGGTGGGGCGGAGGTAGCCAGCCAAAAAATCAGTGTCGTCCCGGCGAAGGCCGGGACCCATACCCACAGGCAGTGGTTTGGCGAAGACTCGTGGTTACCAGCTTCGCGCCACAACGTCTCCCTGGGGGTATGGGTCCCGGCCTTCGCCGGGACGACAGCGGAGTGTGGGCCGCGGGATCAATCTCTAACGTCGTCCTGGACAAGCGAAGCGCAGGACCCATTACCCCAGGGAGGAGTTTGGCGAAGACTCGTGGTTACCTGCTTCGCGCCACAACGTCTCCTTGGGGTAATGGGTCCTGGCTTTCGCCAGGACGACGGCGGAGGATGTGGCCGCAGCCGAGCGATACGGTCGTCACCGCCCCCTGAAATTCGCGGCGCGCCGCTCTTCCGTGGCCTTGACGCCTTCCTTGAAATCTTCCGTCGCGCGCAGCCTGGTCTGCTCGGTGAGCTCGTGGTTGGTCGCGGCCATCACGCGATCGGCCAACCCCGCGCGCATCGTGGCGCGCGTAGAGAGCAGGCCGAGCGGCGAGCATTCGGCGATCTCGCCGGCGAGCTTCATCGCGGCCGCCTTGACCTGGTCCTGCGGCACCAGCTCATTGGCGAGGCCCCATTTGACGGCTTCCTCGCCGGTGACGCGGCGGCTGGTGTAGAACATCAGCTCGGCATTGTTCTTGCCGATCAGTTCGGGCAGCGTCACGGTCAGGCCGAAGCCGGGATGGAAGCCGAGCTTTGTAAAGTTCGCGGAGAAGCGCGCTTCGGGGCAGGTGACGCGGAAGTCCGCCGAGACTGCGAGCCCGAGGCCGCCGCCGATGGCCGCGCCCTGCACGGCGGCAACGATCGGCTTCTTGATGCGGAAGATGCGCACGGCCTGGATGTAGAGATGGTTGATCGGGCCGAGGTTGTCGGCGGGATCGCCCTTCTTCTCGGCTTCGCGCGCTTCCTGCGCCTGCCGCGCCGGATCGCCGAAATTGGCGCCGGCGCAGAACGCCTTGCCCTGCGCTGACAGCACTGAGCTGCGGATCTCGATGTCGCGGTCGAACTCGTCGAGCGCATCGGCGATCTGGTTGATCAGCGAGATGTCGAAGAAGTTCAGCGGCGGCCTGCGGATCTCGATGGTGCCGACATGCCCGACCTTCTCGACGCCGATATCTGTATATGTGCTCATGATGTCCTCGAAGAGTTAGCGCAGACCAAGTCCGCGCGCGATGATGCCGCGCAGCACTTCGGTGGTGCCGCCCTGGATGGTGAGTTTCGGTGCGGTCTTGATGGCGAAATCGAGCTGCCGCTCCAGCGTCTCGCGGTTGGTCGCGGTCTCCTCGACGAAGGCGGCGAGATCGCGCACGCGGTGCGGAAGCTGCTGCTCCCAGACCGTGCCGATGTCCTTGACGATGGAGGCTTCCACCACCGGCTCCTTGCCGGCCTGCAACATGCCGGCGACCGAGACCGACATGCGCCGCATGGTGTGGAGCTGCGCGACGAGCCTTCCGATGCCTTCGGCGCTGCGCGTGTCCGGATTGGGACCGACCGCGCGCACCAGCTCAGTCAGAACGTAATAGGTTTCCAGGAAGCGCTCCGGACCCGAGCGCTCATAGGCAAGCTCGGATGTCGCCTGCTTCCAGGCGCCGTCGACTTCGCCCAGCACGTGATCGTCAGGGACGAAGAAGTCGGTGAAGACGACCTCGTTGAACTCATATTGGCCGGTGATCTGGCCGATCGGGTTCACCTGGATGCCCGGCTGCTTCATCTTGACCAAAAACTGGGTCAGGCCGTGGCGGCGGTTTTCCTTGGTCGGCTGCGAGGTGCGGAAGATCGCGATCATGTAGTCGGCGATATGCGCCGACGACGTCCAGATCTTGGTGCCGTTGATGAGATAGCCGCCGTCGGTCTTGGTCGCGCGCGTCTTCGCCGCGAACAGGTCCGAGCCGGAGTTCGGCTCGCTCATGCCGATGGCAAAGCAGACCTCGCCGCGGCAGATGCGCGGCAGGATGTCCATCTTGATGTTTTCAGGGGCGTACTTCAAAAGCACCGGCCCGCTCTGGCGGTCGGCGACGAAGAAGCGCCGCGTCGGCGCGTTGGCGACGCGCATCTCTTCCGTCACCACGTAGCGTTCGAGGAAGGAGCGTTCCTGGCCGCCATATTTCTTCGGCCAGGTCATGCCCAGCCAGCCCTTGGCGCCGACCCGGCGCGAAAACTCCGGCGCGTCGGTGTCCTCGCGGTTGGGCTTGTGCGGATCGAAGGTGCCGGCGGCGATTTCCTCGGCGAGGAAGGCGCGCACTTCCTTGCGCAATTGCTCGCATTCGGCGGGCAGGCGGATCGGATCGAAACGGAGGGCAGCGGTCATGTGTGTCTCGTCCTTATGACTCAGCGCGACGCCACGAGCGGCCACAATTCGTCGGCGCCACGGTTGGCGACCAGCTTGCCGAGCTCGACGGCCCAGTGGCTTTCCGAACCGAAATCGTCGCGCCAGGCCAGCGCCCGCAGCGAAAAGCGGTGCAGGATGTGCTCGCTGGTGAAGCCGATCGCGCCGTGCACCTGGTGGGCGATGGCGCCGCCCTTTTCGGCTGCTTCCGCGCATCGGATCTTTGCCGAGGCAGCTTCGAGATAGACCTCGTCGTTGAACGACTTTGCGTTCGCGATCGCGTCGGCGGCCGAGGTCGCGGCCGCAAGTGCGGCGGCGGATTCGCCGGCAAGCCGCGCGAGATTGTGCTGCACCGCCTGGAATTTCGAGATCTTCTTCTCGAAGGCGACGCGTTCGTTGGAGTAGCGCACGGAGATGTCGAGCATCGCTTCCAGCGCGCCGGCGATCTGGAGGCTGCGCGCGACGCCGCCCATCAGCATCAGCGTGGTCTGGTCAAATCCCTTCGGCGCGGGCTTGATGGTGACGGGCTGCACCTTGTCGAGCGTGACGGTGTCGCTGTGGTCGTAACCGACATTGAGCCCGGTCTCGATCCGCGCCTTGCCCGCGTCGATCAACGCGATCGAGACGCCGTCCTGGCCGTGCGCCAGCACGGCAAAATGCTTCGCTGCCTTGGCGAACGGCACGCCGCGGGCGCGGCCGGAGAGCGCGCCGTCGGCATCGCGCGTGATCCGGTCCTTCGGCGAGGCCGGCAGCACCGTCATCTCGCCTTCCGGCGAGGCGATCTTCGCCTGTGCCAGCAGCCAGCCCGCCAGCATGGTCTCGGCCAGGGGAACCGCGACGGCGAAGCGGCCGGCGGCGTTCAGCAGGGCAAAGCCGTCGGCAAGGCTGGCGCCGGAGCCGCCGAGGTCGTCGGGCACCCACGACAACGGCAGGCCAGCCTCGCTCAGCGCCTGCCACAGCGGCGCCTGCCACGAATCCTTCCTGTCGTTGTTGATGGTTTGCGGATCGGCGAGATCGGCGAAGATTTTTTCCGCGGTCTCGACGACGATATTGTCACTCTCCGCCACAGCGTTCCCCGTGTTTTGCCATTGGCATGTCCGGTCCGGCAGACGGACGGAGATGCGGTCTCTTCTTGCGCCGGATGATCGGAAAAAGCCATGGTCCTGACAAGCGTTGATCGCAAGCCCATCTGCGGCGCCGGCATGGGCCGGGGATCGATCCGGACTAATTCCGCTTAGCGGAGTTTGCTCGATTTGCAGGGCGCGCCAAACTCGCTAAACAAGGCCGGTTAAATCCAGAGAGCCTGTAATAACGGGGAAGGAAAACCGGATGGCTAAGGACAGCTTGTGCGCAATCGTGACGGGGTCCGCATCCGGACTGGGGGCGGCGACCGCGGAAATTCTCGCGCGGAGCGGGGCGCGGCTCGTCATCAACTATTCGTCGAGCCAGAAGGAAGCCGAAGCCACGGCAGAGCTCTGCCGCAAGGCCGGCGCAGCCGAGGTGCTGGTGGCGCAGGGCGACGTTTCCAAGGATGAGGATTGCCGCAAGATCGTGGCTGCCGCCGCCGGCTGGGGCCGGCTCGACGTGCTCGTCAACAATGCCGGCATCACCAAGCACGTCGCCCATGCCGATCTCGACGGGTTGTCGGCGGAAGATTTTCAGCGCCTGTATGGCGTCAACACGATCGGCCCGTTCCAGATGGTGCGCGCGGCGCGCAGCCTGCTGGAGGCCGGTGCGAAGGCGTCGGGGCGGCCGTCGGCGGTGGTCAACGTGTCCTCGGTCGCCGGCATCAGCGGCGTCGGCTCGTCGATTGCGTATGCGGCGAGCAAGGGCGCGCTCAACACCATGACGCTGTCGCTGTCGCGCGCGCTGGCGCCGCTGATCCGCGTCAACACGGTGTGTCCCGGCTATATCGATACGCCCTGGTTCACCAAGGGCCGCGGCGAAGCGGGTGCAAAGCAGGTGCGCGACAGCGTGGTCGCGAAGGTGCCGCTGAAGGTCGCATCAACCGCCGATGACATCGCGCAGCTCGTCTGCTTCCTGGCGATGCCGGCCTCGAGCAACATGACCGGCGAGGTCGTGCGCATGGATGCCGGGATGCATTTGGTGACGTGAGTGGCGCTGCTTCGCGCGTCATACACTGGTGTCGTCCCGGCCTTCGCCGGGACGACACCATTTTTGTTGATAGACCACAGCCCAAAGTGACTGCGGCTACCCCTTGATCACGCCGCTCGCCACCAGCCGGTGCCAGATGAACAGCACCACCACGGCGCCGATGGTGGCCATGATGAGGCCGGCGCCCTGGTCCGGACCGTAATGGCCGATGGCCTGGCCGATGAAGGTCGCGAGGAATGCGCCGGCGATGCCGAGGATGGTGGTGAGGATGAAGCCGCTCGGATTGTTCGGCCCCGGCGCGAGCCAGCGCGCGATGAGGCCGGCGATGAAGCCGACGACGATGATCCACAACAGGCCGCCCATGCTCATGAGAGTGCTCCCCTTCCCGAGAACGCGTCGATCAGATTTTGATTAAAGTCTGCCCGAGATCTCGTTCTCGGTCGGCAACCGTCCGTCCGGCGTCAAATGATCGATCACCTGCGGCAGATACTGGCTGAGGCCTGAGAGCAGCTCGTCGCGCGACAGGCCGCTCTGGGCGGACAGGCTCTCGATCTGGTCGGCGCCGAGCGCGTTGGCGAGGTCGCCGGGCGCGATCGGCTTGTTCTCTCCCTTGCCGACCCAGGTGCTCGCCGTCTCGCCGTGGCCGCCCTGCTGGAGCTGGTTGAGGAGATCGCCGAGCCCGCCGCTCAGCACGGTGCCGGCCGCGCCGCCCGCAAGCAGGCCGCCGAGGCCGCCCTTGAGCAAATCGCTCAGGCCGCCGCTGCCGCCGGGAGGAGCTGCACCGCCTGTATTGACAGGCGTCGGCGGCGGCAGCGGTGACCGCTGCTGTGGCGCTGCGCCCGGTTGGCCCGCGGTCATGTGCTTGAACGCTTTCCAGGCGAGCAGGCCGAGCAGCGCCATGGTCATGGGCGACATGCCGCCGGAGGATTTCTCGGAGCTGGGCGTGCTCGGGCCGCGCGGGCCGTTCTGCATGCCGTTGAGGACGTCGAGTAGACCCATGGTGCTCTCCTTTGGCGTTCTCGTCGGCGAGGTCTCGCCGGCGACAAGCCCCCGGGGCAAAAACATATGGGGCTCTCATGACGGTTACAAGGCGAATGCGTCGCAACCGATGGGCAGCCGGAGCTGCCTCTGCTATCGAGGGCGGGACGTTAAGGGAGCAAGGTCTGGTGGTTGCGGATCGACCGATCGTGGTGGCCGGCGCGGGCGCCATCGGCTGTTTTGTCGGAGGCATGCTGGCGGCCGGAGGCCGCCGCGTTGCGCTGCTGGTGCGGCCGCGGGTGAGGACCGAGATCGAGCGGTTCGGCCTGCGCCTGACTGATTTCGACGGCTCGGAGACGAAGCTGGGTGCGGGCCAGCTCGCTTTGTCCGAGGACCCTGCGATCTTCCACAGCGCCGGTATTGTGCTGGTCACGGTGAAGAGTTCCGACACGGCCGACATTGCGGACCGGATCGCGCAGCACGCGCCGCAGGATGCGGTGATCGTGTCCCTGCAGAACGGCGTCGGCAATGTCGCGGTTCTGCGCGAGCGTCTCGGCGGCCGGCGCGTGCTCGCCGGCATGGTGCCGTTCAACGTGATCGCGATGGGCGATGGCCGCTTCCATCGCTCGACCTCCGGCGACATTCACCTCGAGGCCGACGAGGCGAATACGGCCGCGGCGCTCTCGGTGCCCGGTCTCGCGRTGCGGGCGAGCCGCGACATCACCGGCGTGCAATGGGGCAAGCTGATCATCAACCTGAACAACGCGCTCAGCGCGCTGTCCGACCTGCCGCTCGCCGCGCAATTGGCGAACCGCGACTGGCGAAGACTGTTCGCCGACCAGATGGCGGAAGGGCTGGCCGCGATGAAGGCTGCCGGCATCGATCCGGTCTCGGCGACGCCGATCCCCTCGTCCTGGACGCCGGCCTTGCTGAGATTGCCTGACGCGATCTTCAACCTGATCCTGGGACGGACCATGAAGATCGATCCCGAGGCGCGCTCATCGATGTGGCAGGATCTGAAGCAGGGCCGCAAGACCGAGATCGACCACCTCCAGGGCGTGGTCATCGCGCTGGCCGAACGGAACAGCGTCGAGGTGCCGCTGATGCGCCGCATTGTTGCGCTGATCAAGGAGGCAGAGACGGCGGGCCAAGGGCCGCCGGCGCTGACGCCGCGGCAGATTCGCGGGTAGCGCCTGAGTGCATGCCGCGCGACCGGAGGAGCAACGATGAGGCGTTTCGTGATGATTGGATTCGCGCTGGCCGTGTTGTGCGGCGCGTCCACGTTTGCTGAAGCCCGGCCGCCGACGGTCGTGAACTCTCCCGGCTATGACAGGCGATTGCAGGAGAGCAGGTCGCAGTTGGGCAGTTCACCGGCGACGGCGCCTGTGGCGACATCCAGGCGCAGCAAGAAGAAACATCCGAATTGATGCGCGGAGTCGCGTGCGCGCAGGTTGGCGCCACATGCGTCGTCCCGGCGAAGGCCGGGACCCATAGCCACCGAATGGGGTTTGGCGAAGACTCGTGGTGACCAGTCTCGTGCCGCAACTGCTCCCTGGGGTGATG
>NZ_JBFULT010000329.1:0-8512 GCF_054049755.1 Bradyrhizobium sp. P5_C11_2 | reverse complement strand
GCCGTGGAACGGCTACAACTTCGAAGACTCGATCCTGCTCTCCGAGCGGATCGTGAAGGAAGACGTCTTCACCTCGATCCACATCGAGGAGTTCGAGGTGATGGCCCGCGACACCAAGCTGGGCCCTGAGGAAATCACCCGCGACATTCCGAACGTCTCGGAAGAAGCGCTGAAGAACCTCGACGAAGCCGGCATCGTCTACATCGGCGCGGAAGTGCGCGCCGGCGACATCCTGGTCGGCAAGATCACGCCGAAGGGTGAAAGCCCGATGACGCCGGAAGAGAAGCTTCTGCGCGCCATCTTCGGCGAGAAGGCCTCCGACGTCCGCGACACCTCGCTGCGCGTGCCTCCGGGCGTGCAGGGCACCATCGTCGAAGTGCGCGTGTTCAACCGGCACGGCGTCGACAAGGACGAGCGTGCGCTGGCGATCGAGCGGGAAGAGATCGAGCGTCTGGCCAAGGACCGCGACGACGAGCAGGCGATCCTGGACCGCAACGTCTACAACCGTCTTGCCGAGCTGCTCGAGGGGCGGCAGGGCATCGCGGGTCCGAAGGGCTTCAAGAAGGACACCAAGATCACCCGTGCGGTGCTCGAGGAGTATCCGAAGTCGCAGTGGTGGCTGTTCGCTTCGCCCAACGACAAGCTGATGGCCGAGATCGAGGCCATGCGGAAGCAGTACGACGAGTCGAAGAAGGGGCTCGAGCAGCGCTTCCTCGACAAGGTCGAGAAGCTTCAGCGCGGTGACGAATTGCCGCCCGGCGTGATGAAGATGGTCAAGGTCTTCGTCGCGGTGAAGCGCAAGATCCAGCCCGGCGACAAGATGGCCGGCCGCCACGGCAACAAGGGCGTGGTGTCGAAGATCGTGCCGATCGAGGACATGCCGTTCCTGGAGGACGGTACCCATGCCGACATCGTGCTCAATCCGCTGGGCGTGCCGTCGCGCATGAACGTCGGACAGATCCTCGAGACGCATCTCGGCTGGGCTTGCGCCGGCCTCGGCAAGCGTATCGGCCAGACGGTCGATGCGTATCTGTCGAAGCAGGACATCAGGCCGCTGAAGGAGACCTTGAAGAAGGTCTACGGCGAGGACGAGACGATCAAATCGCTCAACGACGGCGAACTGATCGAGCTCGGCCGCAATTTGAGCCACGGCGTGCCGATCGCGACGCCGGTGTTCGACGGTGCCAAGGAAGCCGACATCGAGGAGATGCTGAAGCTTGCCGGTCTCGACGCTTCGGGTCAGTCGACCGTCTATGACGGCCGCACCGGCGATCCGTTCGATCGCAAGGTGACGGTGGGCTACATCTACATGCTCAAGCTGCACCATCTGGTCGACGACAAGATCCACGCGCGTTCGATCGGTCCGTACTCGCTCGTCACCCAGCAGCCGCTGGGCGGCAAGGCGCAGTTCGGTGGCCAGCGCTTCGGCGAAATGGAGGTGTGGGCGCTCGAAGCTTACGGCGCGGCCTACACGCTCCAGGAGATGCTGACCGTGAAGTCGGACGACGTCGCCGGCCGTACCAAGGTGTACGAGGCGATCGTCCGCGGCGACGACACGTTCGAGGCCGGTATTCCGGAATCGTTCAACGTGCTGGTCAAGGAAATGCGCTCGCTCGGCCTCAACGTCGACCTGCACAATTCCAAGGTGGGACCGGCGCCGACGTCGGAAGCGGCCGAGTAATACGACCCTCATGCCCGGCCTGAACGGCCGGGCATCGGCGCCCCGTCCCCCGAGCCTCGAGGGCAGGGCGCCCCGCAAAGTGATTTTCGAATTTGCTGCCGGAGGCGACCGGCACGCGAGGAGAAGACGATGAACCAAGAGATTATGAATCTTTTTAACCCGACGACTCCGGCTCAGGTCTTCGACCAGATCCGGATCTCGATCGCGTCCCCCGAGAAGATTCTGTCCTGGTCCTACGGCGAGATCAAGAAGCCGGAGACCATCAACTACCGCACCTTCAAGCCCGAGCGCGACGGCCTGTTCTGCGCGCGCATCTTCGGGCCCATCAAGGATTACGAGTGCTTGTGCGGCAAGTACAAGCGCATGAAGTACAAGGGCATCATCTGCGAGAAGTGCTCGGTCGAGGTCACGCTGTCGCGCGTCCGGCGCGAGCGCATGGGCCATATCGAGCTCGCGGCTCCGGTCGCCCACATCTGGTTCCTGAAGTCGCTGCCCTCGCGCATCGGCCTCCTGCTCGACATGACGCTGAAGGATCTCGAGCGGATCCTCTACTTCGAATATTACGTCGTGCTGGAGCCGGGCCTCACCGCGCTGAAGGACCRCCAGCTGCTGTCGGAAGACGAGTATCTGAAGGCGCAGGACGAGTACGGCCAGGATTCCTTCACCGCCATGATCGGCGCGGAAGCGATCCGCGAGCTGCTCAAGGGCATGGACCTCGAGAAGCTCGAGGTGTCCCTGCGCGCGGAGATGCACGAGACCGACTCCGACATCAAGCACAAGAAGCTCGCCAAGCGGCTGAAGATCGTCGAGGCGTTCCGCCACTCCGGCAACAAGCCGGAATGGATGATCCTGACCGTGGTCCCGGTGATCCCGCCGGACCTGCGTCCGCTGGTGCCGCTGGACGGCGGCCGCTTCGCGACCTCGGACCTCAACGACCTCTACCGCCGCGTCATCAACCGCAACAACCGCTTGAAGCGGCTGATGGAGCTGCGGGCGCCCGACATCATCATCCGCAACGAGAAGCGCATGCTTCAGGAGGCGGTCGACGCGCTGTTCGACAACGGCCGCCGCGGCCGCGTCATCACGGGTGCCAACAAGCGCCCGCTGAAGTCGCTCGCCGACATGCTCAAGGGCAAGCAGGGCCGCTTCCGTCAGAACCTGCTCGGCAAGCGCGTCGACTATTCGGGCCGTTCGGTGATCGTGGTCGGTCCCGAGCTGCGCCTGCATCAGTGCGGCCTGCCGAAGAAGATGGCGCTGGAGCTGTTCAAGCCGTTCATCTATTCGCGGCTTGACGCCAAGGGCCTGTCCACGACCGTGAAGCAGGCGAAGAAGCTGGTCGAGAAGGAGCGGCCCGAGGTCTGGGACATCCTGGACGAGGTGATCCGCGAGCATCCGGTGCTGCTCAACCGCGCACCGACCCTGCATCGTCTCGGCATCCAGGCGTTCGAGCCCGTGCTGATCGAGGGCAAGGCGATCCAGCTCCATCCGCTGGTCTGCGCCGCGTTCAACGCCGACTTCGACGGCGACCAGATGGCCGTGCACGTTCCGCTGTCGCTCGAAGCGCAGCTGGAAGCGCGCGTCCTGATGATGTCGACCAACAACATCCTGCACCCGGCGAACGGCCAGCCGATCATCGTGCCGTCGCAGGACATCGTGCTCGGTCTCTACTACGTCTCGATCATGCGCGAAGGCCTGCCCGGCGAGGGCAAGATCTTCGGCGAGATGGCGGAGCTCGAGCATGCCCTGCATGCGAAGGTCATCCACCTCCACACCAAGATCAAGTATCGGTGGGAAGGCATGGATGAGACCGGCAAGGTCTCCAAGCGCTGGATCGAGACCACCGCGGGTCGCGTCATGCTCGGCAATCTGCTGCCGAAGAACCCGAGGATTTCGTACGAGATCATCAACAAGCTGATGACCAAGCGCGAGATCTCGGGCGTCATCGACCAGGTCTACCGCCACTGCGGCCAGAAGGAGACGGTGATCTTCTGCGACCGCATCATGGCGCTCGGCTTCTACAACGCGTTCAAGGCCGGCATCTCGTTCGGCAAGGACGACATGGTCGTGCCGCACTCCAAGTGGAAGATCGTCGATACCACCCGTACGCTGGCGAAGGATTTCGAGCAGCAGTACAACGACGGTCTGATCACCCATGGCGAGAAGTACAACAAGGTCGTCGACGCCTGGTCGAAGGCGACCGAGGAAATCGCCAAGGCGATGATGAAGGAGATCTCCTCCACCAAGAAGACGGCGAGCGGAGCCGACGCCGACATCAACTCGATCTACATGATGGCGCACTCCGGTGCGCGTGGTTCGCCGGCGCAGATGCGCCAGCTCGCCGGCATGCGCGGCCTGATGGCCAAGCCGTCGGGCGAGATCATCGAGACGCCGATCATCTCGAACTTCAAGGAAGGCCTCTCGGTGCTCGAGTACTTCAACTCGACCCACGGCGCCCGCAAGGGCCTCGCGGACACCGCGTTGAAGACCGCGAACTCCGGCTACCTGACGCGGCGTCTGGTCGACGTGGCGCAGGACTGCATCATCACGCAGGACGATTGCGGCACCAAGCTCGGCATCAAGATGCGCGCCATCGTCGATGCCGGCACCGTGGTCGCTTCGCTCGGCTCGCGCATCCTCGGACGCACGGCCTGCGAAGACGTGCGTGACAGCTCGGGCAAGGTGATCATCAAGCGCGGTACGCTGATGGAAGAGAGCCATCTGGATGCCATCCACCAGGGCGGCGTCCAGGAGGTGAAGATCCGCTCGGCGCTGACCTGCGAGCTCGTCAACGGCATCTGTGGCAAGTGCTACGGCCGCGATCTCGCTCGCGGCACGCCCGTCAACCACGGTGAAGCGGTCGGCGTCATCGCGGCGCAGTCGATCGGCGAGCCGGGCACCCAGCTCACCATGCGCACCTTCCACATCGGCGGTGCGGCGCAGCTCAACGAGCAGTCGTTCGTCGAATCCAACTTCGACGGCAAGATCGTGATCCGGAACAAGGCCATCGCCCGCAACAGCGAAGGCCATCTGGTCGCGATGGTGCGCAACATGGTGGTGGCGATCGTCGATGCCGACGGCACCGAGCGTGCGACGCACCGTATCCAGTACGGTTCGCGCCTGCATGTCGACGAGGGCGACACCGTCAAGCGCGGCCAGCGCATCGCCGAGTGGGATCCCTACACCCGTCCGCTCCTCACCGAGGTCGAAGGCACCATCGGCTTCGAGGATCTGGTCGAGGGGCAGTCGATCTCGGAAACGCTGGACGAGGCCACCGGTATCGCCAAGCGCGTGGTCATCGACTGGCGCTCGCAGCGCGGCGGCGCGGACCTGCGTCCGGCCATCGTGATCAAGGGCAAGGACGGCAAGGTCCTCAAGCTCGCCCGTGGCGGCGATGCCCGCTACATGCTGTCGGTCGACGGCATTCTGTCGGTCGACGTCGGAGCCAAGGTCCAGGCGGGCGACATCCTCGCCCGTGTCTCGACCGAAAGCGCCAAGACGCGTGACATCACCGGCGGTCTGCCGCGGGTGGCGGAACTGTTCGAGGCACGGCGTCCGAAGGATGCGGCGATCATCGCCGAAATCGCGGGCACCATCCGGTTCGGGCGCGACTACAAGAACAAGCGTCGCATCTCGATCGAGCCGATGGACAAGACCGACGAGCCGCGCGAGTACCTGATCCCGAAGGGCAAGCACATCCACCTTCAGGACGGCGACGTCGTCGAAAAGGGCGACTTCATCGTGGAAGGCAACCCGGCGCCGCACGACATCCTGGCGGTCAAGGGCATCGAGGAGCTCGCGGCCTATCTGGTCAACGAGATCCAGGAGGTCTACCGGCTCCAGGGCGTGCTCATCAACGACAAGCACATCGAGGTGATTGTCCGTCAGATGCTCCAGAAGGTGGAAGTCACCGACCAGGGCGACACGGACATGATCTCGGGCGAGCAGGTCGACAAGATCGAGTTCGACCAGCTCAACGAGAAGGYCAAGGAAGAGGGCAAGAAGATCGCCACGGGAACGCCGGTTCTGCTCGGCATCACCAAGGCGAGCCTCCAGACCCGCTCGTTCTTCTCGGCGGCCTCGTTCCAGGAGACCACGCGCGTCCTCACGGAAGCGGCGGTCAACGGCAAGGTCGACCCGCTCGAGGGCCTCAAGGAGAACGTCATTGTCGGCCGGCTGATCCCGGCGGGCACCGGCGCCTCCATGGCCAAGATCCGCGAAGTCGCCATGAAGCGCGACAAGCTGATCCTCGACGAGCGCGAGAAGCAGGCGGCCGTGGTGCCGCCCGCGCCGGAAGTCGAGCCGATGGCGCTGCCGCCCGCGGAATGATGGCTCATCCGTAGGAATACCGAGGACACTGAAAAGGCCGGCGTAAGCCGGCCTTTTTGCTGCTTTGTTTGCTTGCTGCGATRCAGGATCGACCTTTGTTCATCTTTCCTTCAGCCTGAAAAGCGCTTCTGTTATGGGAGCTTAGACCGGTGGTCCCGTGACGGGGGCAGGGCCGGAGACCACGGAACTGATATGCTTGACCTCGCAATCGTAGGCGGCGGCCCCGGCGGGCTGATGAGCGCCTGGTATCTGAAGCGTAAGCTCGGCGATCTCTGCCGCGTCACCATCTATGAGGCGTCCGACCGGCTCGGCGGCAAGATCGTCACGCGCAAATTCGATTCCGCGCCCGCGATGTACGAGGCCGGCGTCGCCGAGATCTACGACTACTCGATGACCGGGCCCGACCCGCTGCGCGAGCTGATCCAGCATTTCGGTTTGCAGACCATTCCGATGGACGCGGAACAGGTGCAGTTCGGCGGCGAGCTGCTCGACGACGTGGCGGGCATGCGCCGCAAATACGGCGCCAAGACTGCGGCGGCGATCGAGGCGTTCCGCGCGCGCTGCGCCGAACAGATGTCGCCGGTCGAATATTACGAAGGCGTCGGTGCGCACGACAACGAGAACCCCTGGGCCTACAAGACCGCCGAGCAGGTGCTCGACGAGGAGGTCGAGGACGACACGGCCAAGCGCTTCTTCAAGGTGATGGCCCGCTCCGACATCGCCACCGAGAGCCATAACACCAACGGGCTCAACGCGCTCAAGAACTATTTGATGGATGTCGACGGCTATATCGGCCTCTACTCCATCCAGAACGGCAACGAGCAGATCATCGAATGCCTGCAGTCAGAGGTGAATGCCGACATCCAGCTCAATCACCGCGTGCTCGCCGTCGGCAAGGCGCCGACCGGCCGCTATCAGCTCAAGATGATGAACGGCAAGGGGCCGGAGACGCGCGACTTCGACCTGGTGCTGGTCTGCCTGCCGCATTCATGGCTTGCGACCGTCGGCTGGGAAGGCGAGCAGCTCCGCAAGTCGATGGTCAAGCACGTGTCGTATTTCGACCGTCCCGCGCACTATCTGCGCGTGTCGATCCTGTTCGATACGCCGTTCTGGGGCGACAGGATCGCCGGCGCCTGGTTCATGTCGGAAGCCTTCGGCGGCTGCTGCGTCTACAATGAGGGCGCGCGCCACGACGTCGGCAAGCACGGCGTGCTGAACTGGCTCATTCCCGGCTCCGACGCGCTCGCCTTCGCCAATTTGTCGGATCAGGAACTGATCGATGCCGCGCTGAAATCGCTGCCGGCTTCGCTGGGCGATGCGCGCGCGCATTTTCTGGAAGGCAAGATCCACCGCTGGCTGTCGTCGGTCAACGCGATTCCGGGCGGTCTGCCCGTGCGCGACGTCATGACCAATCACCGGCCGGAGCCGAAGGAGCATCCCGGCATCGTGCTGGTCGGCGACTATCTGTTCGATTCCACGCTGAACGGCCTGCTCGACTCCTCGGATGCGGCCACCGACATCATCCTGACCGAGATGATGCGCCTGCGCCGCGAGCACGCGCAGGGCGACAAGCCGCTCTCCGACAAGATCGACCGCGGCTATTTTGAGAACTATCGCGGCCAGGGTCCTTACGGCGAGGCGTGGCAGCACTTCACGGATCCCGACTATCTCACAAAGCTGATCGGCATCGTCTGGGGCAAGGCCAAGGGCGCCAGGCTGCTGGTCGCGGGCTCGGCCAGCGGCGAGCTGGTCGGCGCGCTGCGCGAGCGCGGCATCGACGCCTTCGGCATCGAGAACAACCGTGCAATTCACGCCAGGACGCCGAAGGCGCTGAAGAAGTACAACAAGCTCGGCTCGATCCTCGACATGCCGTTCAAGGACGGTGCGTTCGACTTCGTGTTCGAGACCAGCCTCTGCCACGTTTCCCCGAAGCAGGTGGTCCGCGCCATCCGGGAGTTGAACCGCGTGGTCAAGACCGGCCTCGTGTTCGGCTCGATCACCTCGGACATGGCGCCTGCGCTGATCGACCGCTACGACCTGCTGCGCGGCGTCAAGAAGCTCGGCACCTGGTGGGAATGGTCGGAACTGTTCTTCGGCAACGGCTTCGATCTGTCGATGCACCGCAAGGACTGCACGGATGCGCTCTGGGAGGCGACGCTCGCGGCCAACAAGGGCCCGGGCCAGTGGTACGCCGACGCCGACAGCCTGCGTTATTCCTTCTTCGACAAGGTCGAGAACGAGGACGAGGACTAGCCGCGGGATCGGATCAATTCGCCAATTGCTTTGCCGAATTGATCCTGATCGCATAGAATCGATGCGATAGCGGCTGCCGCTATTTCCCTGCTTTCTCTGCGGTCATGCCGGCCGTCAGCATCGGTTGGTTTCATGGCGTCCAAGCCTCTCTCGCCCGACAAACAGAAGCTCGCTACGGAAGAGGCGGCCGAGCTCAAGGACAAGCTCGTGGCCGGCGACAAGCCCGAGCTGGAAGACGACGAGGACGACGAG
>NZ_JBFULT010000328.1:0-8520 GCF_054049755.1 Bradyrhizobium sp. P5_C11_2 | reverse complement strand
GTGTAGCGCGGCGCGGGCTCGGCGTTGGGGTCGAAGAAGTTCGCGACATTGACCTCGAGCGCGGCGGCCATCCGCAGCAGGGCGGCGAGCGAGGGGATTTTCAGATTGCGCTCGACCAGGGAGATGTAGCCGCGCGTGAGATCGCTCTGCCTGGCGAGCTGGTCCAGCGTCAGGCCCTTGGCGATCCGCGCCTGGCGGATGTTGGCCCCGACGGCCGTCGCTTTGCTGACGTCAAGCACGCATGAGTCTCCTGAACTGCTGATGCCTCTTTTGCATCAGATGCCGCCCGACTGCCAGCCCGGCGGCTCGCGCCAGCCGCTCGCGGATGTATCCCAATGGAAAACTTATGCGCGGAAATTTCAAGCAGGGCCGCGGATATTGTGGGCAGAGACGCTGGCATTCCACGTATAATAGCTGAAAAACAGTGCAAATTGCGGGTTTTGCCGATCGATGCGGCATTTGCCGCGTTCCGCGTCGTTGATTTCCAACAGTAAACATGGTCGATTTTTGACGTTCCTGGCTGCCGATGGGCTCCACGGACAGAACCACCTGCTTCCCCTGGCGCCGGTACTTTTTGGAGAGATCGATGACCGTAGCAGACGACGTAACCCTGAACGTGGCGCCGGACGAAGCGGCGAGCTTGCGACGGATCGTGTGGTCGAGCGTGATCGGCACCGCGGTCGAATGGTATGACTTCCTGATCTACGGGACGGCGACCGCGCTGGTCTTCAACAAGGTCTTCTTCGCCGCGGGCAACCCCGCGCTCGCCACCATCGCGGCCTTCGGAACCTATGCGGTCGGATTCCTGGCGCGGCCGCTCGGCGCTGCGATCTTCGGTCATTACGGCGACCGGGTCGGCCGCAAGGCGATGCTCGCGATCACGATCATGGTAATGGGCGTCGGCACCTTCCTGATCGGTTTGCTTCCGACCTATCAGCAGATCGGCATCGCCGCGCCGCTGCTGCTGATCGGCTTGCGCTTCCTCCAGGGCATCGGCCTCGGCGGGGAATGGGGTGGCGCCGTGCTGATGGTGGTCGAGAACTGCCCGACGCACCGCCGCGGCCTGCTCGGCAGCATGGTGCAGGTCGGCAACCCCATCGGCAATCTCGCCGCGATCGGCATGTTTGCGCTGGTGGCGGGCCTGCCGGAAAGCGAGTTCATGACCTATGGCTGGCGCATTCCGTTCCTGATCTCGATCCTCCTCGTCGGCGTCGGCCTCTACATCCGCCTCAACATGGAGGAGACCTCGGCCTTCCGCCAGGTCCAGGCCAAGAAGGAGGTCGCGAAGCTGCCGCTGGTCGAGATCTTCAGGCATCACCGCAGGCCGTTCTTCACTGCGGTCGGGCTCAAGATTTCTGAGATCGCCTATGCCAGCATCGGCGGCGTGTTCGTGATGTCCTACGCGACGACGAGTCTCGGCCTGTCGCGCACGGTGGTGCTGAACGGCGCCTTCGCGGCATCGTTGGTCGCGCTGGTTGCCATTCCGCTGTTCGGCTGGCTGTCCGATATCCTTGGCCGCAAGACGATGTTCTACGGGAGCTGCCTGTTCTCGGCGCTGTTTGCCTTCCCGCTGTTCTGGCTGCTCAATACCCGCGATCCCACCATCGTCATCTGCACCATCGTGGTCGCGATCACGTTCGGACAGATGGTGATGTTCGGCATCGGCGCGCCCTGGTACTCCGAGCTGTTCTCCGCGCGGCTGCGCTACAGCGGCGCCTCGCTCGGGTTTCAGGTCGGCGCGGCCATCAGCGGCGGGTTGACGCCGCTGATTGCCGCATCTCTGATGGCCTGGAGCGGCGGCGCCACGTGGCCGGTCTCGCTGCTGCTGATGGCCTGCGCGGCGATCACCGCGACCGCGACCACGTTCGCGCCGGAGATGGCGAACAAGGAACTGACCTGATCCCGGGGCGCGCCGCGTCTTGCGGCGCGCCATCGCTTCTCACGAGGATACCGTCATGCTTGACAAGATCGACACCGGCTCCGCGCAGAGCGCAGCACGCCTCGGCTGGACCGGCGTGGTGCGCTTCCTCCATCTCGCCCCGCGCGCGTTCCTGCCGATGCGCGCCATGGAGCAGCTTGCTCTCGTCGCCGGCCGTGGCATCGAAGGCGACCGCTACATGATCGGACGCGAGGAGGGTTTTTATTCGCACAAGCCGGAAGAAGGCCGCCAAGTCACGCTGTTCGAGTTCGAGACCCTGGTTGCGCTCAAGCGCGACGCCGGGATCGAGCTCGGCCCCGAGGAGCATCGCCGCAACGTGACGGTCGAGGGCGTGCCGCTGAACCATCTGGTCGGACGCCGCTTCTGGCTTGGCGAGACCTTGCTGGAGGCAACCCGCTTGTCGATTCCATGCCRGCATATCGAGGAGATCACCGGCAAGGCGATCTTCGATCCGCTCATCAACCGCTCCGGGCTGAACTGCAAAATCCTTCAAGGCGGCATCGTCAGGGTCGGCGACACCGTGCGGAACGCAGCATGAAGGCGCGTCCGATCACGACGATCAAGACAGTCGTCGCCGGCATCGAAGAGGCTGGCGACGGAATAAAACTGTTTGCGCTGGCCGATCCCGATAGATGGGAATTGCCACCCTTCAAGCCCGGCGCGCATATCGATCTGCACTTGCCGAACGGCCTCGTCCGCACCTATTCGCTGTGCAACGAGCCCGCCGACAACACGCGCTATGTCATCGCGGTCAAGCGCGAGGCCGATGGGCGCGGCGGTTCGCGCGCGCTTCACGATGATGTCGGCCTTGGCGACGTCATCGGCGTCTCGCTGCCACGCGGCGGGCTGGAGCCAGGCGCGCAGATTGCGCGCCATGTGTTCGTCGCAGGCGGCATCGGCGTGACGCCGTTCCTGTCGATGGCGCGGCACCTCGCACGAACGGGACATGCCGACTTCACGCTTCATCTGATCGTGCGCGAGGAGGTGCCGCTCGCGTCTCACCTCGCGCCCTTGATCGGCGATGGTCGCATCGTCGTGCATCGGACGTCCCGGGGCGGACGTCCGGATCTTGCGTCGCTGGTCGGTAAGGGCGGCTCGGAGACCTTGGTCGCTTGCTGCGGTCCGGAAAGCATGACCGGCGATTTCGAGCGGGTGACCGCCGCCTGGCCCGCGGCCAATGTTCATATCGAGCGTTTCGTCGCGCCGCCGCCGGTCATCGATCCCGACGCAAAGCCCTTCACGCTGTCACTGGCGCGCTCCGGCGCCGAGATCCAGGTTCGCGCCGGCCAGACCATGCTGGCCGCCTTGCAGCAAGCAGGCGTCGACATCGCGACGTCCTGCTGCGGCGGCATCTGCGGCGCCTGCAAGGTCGGCTGGCTCGAGGGCGAGCCCGTCCATCGCGACCGCATCCTGTCGCCCTACGAGCGCGAACGCTATCTCATGGTGTGCGTCGCAGGCTCAGACGCGGATCGATTGGTGCTGGATCTCTAGCCTACCAGTGTACGCTCTGGCTGGGCACGATGAACGCCGTCGTGCCCGGCGGCGTGGCCAAGCTCGTCGCCAGGTACCAGCCCGAGCCGAGCACGAGCGCCAGCAGTGCGATGATGGCGAGCATGTCGAGGGTTCTGGGATCGTGATGATGCCCGCGGTGATCGGGATTTGGCCCAAACCTGAAGTGAAAATGAGGGCTGATTTTCCAGCGCATTCTTGTTTCCTCCCGTGGGAGCATCACAACAACGCGAGCGGGAAGTTCCGGTTCCATTCAAGGCGGCGATGCGTGAGGCGCCGCGGCGTTCCTGGTCATATTCAGGACGCGTTGACGCCGCGCCAGCGGCCATAGCGCCAGGGCAGATACCAGCGCGCGCCTTGCGGTGCGGTGAGGGGGACGTTGTCGATCCCCGAGGTGCCGAAAGGATTGCAGCGGAGCAGTCGCGCGAGCGTCATCCAGCCGCCGGCCCAGAGTCCGAACCGTTCGATCGCCTCGTCGCCATAGACAGAGCAGGTCGGCAGGTGCCGGCAATTGTAGCCGACCAGCGGCGAGAGCGTGTGGCGGTAGAGCCAGATCAGTGCGCGGCCGAATCTGCGCGGGAGCCGGAGCGCGCCCTCGACGTGAGTGGAACAGTGCTCGCAGGCTGAATGCTTCATGGGCGCTGTGCTGCGATCGTGAGCGAGGTATTGCGCGGTTCCGGCGCAGGGAACCGCAAGTTGTTGTTTCTGCGCCATATTTATCGTGCTTTTTGGGAGCAGTGCAGCAAGTACCTGTGGACGATCTGTATTCCCCCGGATACCATTTTTATGACGCCCGTGTGTAGAAACATACGCCTGTATGATGGACTCAGAGGGCGCTACCGGGGATTGTTGGGGGACCTTTGGGGCTTGGGGAAGGAACCAGATTGAGACTTCTGAACTCCCTTGATCGTCGCGGCTGGTTGTTGCTTGGGGCTGCCGCACTTGGCGTCGCGCTCTTCGGAGCTGTCGCCACGACCGGCACAACGGCTCATGCCGGTGCCACGCTCGAAGAGCGCAAGCTGCCGATGAAGTTCAACTGGGTCGCTTGCGAGCCGAACTGCCGCGGCTGGGTCAGCGCGGTCGGCATCATCACCGCTGATACGCCCAAGGATTTCGAGGAGTTTGCCCGCGGGCGCCAGCTCGGCGGCGCCACCGTCGTGCTCGACTCCAGCGGCGGTTCCGTCAATGACGCGATCACGCTCGGCCGGCGCTTCCGCAATCTCGGCCTTTTGACCACGGTCGGGATCTCGCAGCAGAGCCGCGGCGGACAGAGCGCCCGTCCAGCCGTCGCTCCCGAGGCCTATTGCGAATCCATGTGCGTGTTCCTGCTGCTGGCCGGCAAGAAGCGCTACGTGCCGGAAGCCGCCCATGTCCGGGTCCATCAGATCTGGATGGGCGACCGTGCCGACGATGCGAAGGCGGCAACCTATAGCGCGCAGGACCTGATGATCGTGGAGCGCGACATCGGCCGGCTCGCCAAATACACCTTCGACATGGGCGGTGCCGGCGACCTCCTGTCGCTCGCGCTGAATGTGCCGCCGTGGGAAGATCTGCACGAGCTGGACGCCGGCGAGCTCAAGCTCACCAATCTGGTGACGACCGATCTCGTGGCCGACGTGCTGCCGCATGTCGATGTCTCGGCGCCGGCGATGGCGGAGCTGACACCGAAGACGCAGGCCAGGTTTGGCGTGGAACCGGAGCAGGCGGCCAGGTCGACCAAGACGGCGGAAGCCGTCGTGCCGACCGGGACGGCGCCGAGCGCGGGCTCGCAGAAGTAGGATCTCAAATCTTGGCAGTCATTCCGGGGCGCGCGTAGCGCAAACCCGGAGTCCCGCGCTGTAATCTCGGGATTCCGGGTTCGTCGCTTCGCGACGCCCGGAACGACGCGGGCGGGGTTCAGCCCTGCGCCGCAGCCGGCTGCTTCGCCTTCGCCTCGATCTGACCGATGGCGTCGACCACGGCATCGAAGGTCAGCAGTGTCGAGGCGTGGCGCGCCTTGTAGTCGCGGACCGGCTCCAGGAACTTGATCTCGGCCCATTTGCCGTCCGGCGGCGCGCCATTTTCCTTCAGCATCTTGCGAACAGTTTCGCGTAACTCACGGAGTTCGCTCGCGGTCGAGCCAACGACGTGACTTGCCATGATGGATGAGGAGGCCTGGCCGAGCGCACAGGCCTTCACGTCGTGGGCGAAGTCGGTGACAGTGGCGCCGTCCATCTTGAGATCGACCTTCACGGTCGAGCCGCACAGTTTTGAGTGTGCGGTGGCGGTGGCGTCGGGGTCCGAAAGCCGCCCGAGCCGCGGAATATTCCCGGCCAGCTCGATGATTCGCTTGTTGTAGATGTCGTTCAGCATGTGATGGAGTCCAGCACTTCCGGGCGGGATCGGCCTTGGCGGGCGCCGTCCACGGTCCTATATAGGGTCGGAACTGGCGGAAAAACAGTCCAGCGGTCCGGTCCGGCGGTGCTGATCCAGAGCCGCGCGGCCGACGTTAGAGTTGAGACCTCTTTCGCCAAAACTGTACTCTTCAGGCGTCCGGCGGCTTTGCCGCCCCGTCTGCCGGTGACACTCCGGCCGCTAGGCCGTCGAACGGAGTAGACATGGACGCTGCGATCAAATCCCTTCGCCCCAGCAAGCCTTCCGACAAGCAGCCCGAGAGCCGCCCCGCGGAGCTGGACCCTGCCGAATTCCTCGCGGCCGCCGTCCGCGCCGACCAGCCGCGCCCGGCGCGTGCCGAGGCCGAGCACGCGGTGAAGACGCTGCTCGCCTATATCGGCGAGAACACCGAGCGCGAGGGCTTGCTCGACACGCCGCGCCGCGTGGTCGAGGCCTTCGACGAGCTCTATCAGGGCTACCACCAGTGCCCGGCCGAAGTGCTCGACCGCACCTTCGGCGAGACCGCCGGCTATGACGACTTCGTGCTGGTGCGCGACATCGAGTTCACCTCGCAGTGCGAACACCACATGATGCCGTTCTACGGCAGGGCGCACATCGCCTATACCCCGGTGGAGCGCGTCGTCGGCCTGTCGAAGCTCGCGCGCCTGACCGACATCTTCGCCCGCAGGCTCCAGACCCAGGAGCATCTGACGGCGCAGATCGCAGCGGCCATCGACGAGGTGTTGAAGCCCCGCGGTGTTGCCGTGCTGATCGAGGCCGAGCATACCTGCATGTCGGTGCGCGGTGTCGCCAAGCATGGCGCCTCCACGTTCACCAGCCGCTTTACCGGCATGTTCCGCGACAATCCGGCGGAGCAGGCCCGTTTCCTGTCCCTGGTGCGAGGCACGCGCTGACCTCGCGAGTTGACTGGCGAGGTTTCTGTGTCCGCTCACTCCCATGAGATCGAGGAAGGCCTCTCCTTCCTGCCCAGGTTCGACGCCGCCGGCCTCGTGACCTGCGTGGCGACCGACGTTGCCACCGGTGACGTGCTGATGGTCGCCCACATGAATGGCGAGGCGCTGCGCAAGACCATCGCGACCGGCGAGGCCTGGTACTYCAGCCGTTCCCGCAATGCCTTGTGGCGAAAAGGTGAGACGTCAGGTCAGACCCAGCGCGTGGTCGAGATGCGCACTGATTGCGACCAGGACGCGGTCTGGCTTCGTGTCGAGCAGATCGGCGCGGCCTGCCACACCGGCCGCCGGTCCTGCTTCTACCGCAAGGTCGAGGCCGAGGGCGGCGGCGCCAAGCTCGTCTTCGTCGATGCCGAGCGGCTGTTCGATCCCAGCGCGGTCTATAAGAAGTAGCCCCTCTGTCATTCCGGGGCGTGCGCAGCGCGAGCCCGGAATCCATCGTGAGGCATCACGCGCAGGTGGATGGATTCCGGGCTCGCACCTTTGGTGCGCCCCGGAATGACTCGGGGTGGGGGCCGAGGGCCGAATTAACCCCGCATTAACCATAGCTGTCCCACGGTGAGACGACAGGGCGTCCGAATTGCCGGCGCCGCTCAACGCCGCGCGGGGCGGGCACTCCATCATGTCGGTCGACAATTCCAGTGCCACGCAGACGGCCGCTACCGATCCGTCGCGGGCGCGCGTCGCCGGTGCGATCAAGCAGGCCTCCAGCCTCACCGGCGTCAGCTTCGAATACATGCTGACCACCGCCAAGATGGAATCGGATTTCGATCCGACGGCGGGCGCCACGACGTCGTCCGCGCACGGGCTCTACCAGTTCATCGACCAGACCTGGCTCGGTACGGTGAAGGAGGCGGGGACCCAGCTCGGCTATGGCAACTACGCCGACGCAATCACCAGGACCTCGTCGGGCAGCTACACCGTCGACGATCCCGTGATGAAGCGGTCGATCATGAAGCTGCGCGACGACCCGGAGGCTGCCTCCAGCATGGCGGCGGCGCTGACGCAGTCGAACAGTTTCAAGCTTACCGGTCTGCTCGGTCGCAGGCCGTCCGACAGCGAGCTCTACATGGCGCATTTCATGGGCGTCGGCGGAGCCGCAAAACTGATCGCGAATGCCGAGGACAATCCGCAAGCGATCGGCGCGCGGCTGTTCCCCAATGCGGCATCCGCCAACCGTTCGATCTTCTACGCCAGGGATGGCCGCGCCCGCAGCGTCTCCGAGGTCTATTCGGTGCTGGACGCGCGCTACGCGAGCGCGGCAAATTCGAAGACCACGCGCAGCGCGATGGCGATGTATGGGGACGCGCCGTCGACCACGCAGGTCGCGAGCGCAAACGGTGTGCAGGCGACCGCACCCTTGATCAACAACGCCGCCTACCTCCAGACCTTTCCGGACACCCGCGGCGTGACGCCCGTCGGCGCAACGTCGCCAGCGACGGTCGCGGACAATGCACCGAGCACGCCGGTGTTTCGCTCGATCTACCAGCCCGGCGATGCCACGCAGCCGGTCTCGACGACGGTGCAGAAATTGTGGGGCAACAATGCCTCGCTGACCTCGGTGGCTTCAGCGACCCCCGAGGTGCGGCCGCCGCAGCCGCTTGATCTCTTCAGCGATCGCAGCGGCACCTTCTCGAGCTGACGTCTACTCTCGTGTCCCGGACGCGGAGCGGCACGCATTGACGCTCCGCTGCAGAGCGGGTGCAGGCGAGTCAGGCAGCTTGGTTC
>NZ_JBFULT010000327.1:0-8526 GCF_054049755.1 Bradyrhizobium sp. P5_C11_2 | reverse complement strand
CAAGAAGACCAAGCCGAAATTCATGGTCGACCTGGCGACGCTGACCGGCGCGATCGTCGTCGCGCTCGGCACCGATCATGCCGGCATGTTCTCCAACAATGACGAGCTCGCCGAGCGCCTGCTGGCGGCCGGCATCGAGAGCGGGGAAAAGGTCTGGCGCATGCCGCTCGGTCCCGAATACGACAAGCTGATCGATTCCCAGTTCGCCGACATGAAGAACACCGGCGGCCGCCATGGCGGCTCGATTACCGCGGCGCAGTTCCTGCAGCGCTTCGTCGACGGCACGCCCTGGGCGCATCTCGACATCGCCGGCACCGCGATGGGCGCGCCGAAGACCGATATCAACCAGAGCTGGAGCAGCGGCTATGGCGTCCGGCTTCTTGATCGATTGGTCGCGGATCACTACGAGCGCAAATGAGCCAAGATGACTGAAGTGCTGTTCTACCATCTGCAAAACATGACGGTGGAGAACGTGTTGCCGCCGCTTCTCGAGAAATCGCTCGAGCGCGGCTGGCGCGTCGTGGTGCAGTCGACCTCGGAGGAGCGCGCCGATGCGCTCGACGCGCATCTGTGGACCTATCGCGACGATTCCTTCCTGCCGCACGCGACATGGCGCGTGAACGATGCCGCTGATCAGCCGATCGTGCTCGCGATCGAGGAAGGCAATCCGAACGGCGCCCATGTCCGCTTCCTGGTCGACAACGCGGCACTGCCGCAGGACTCGGAGAGCTACGCGCGCATGGTGCTGTTGTTCAACGGCGACGATCCGGACGCGCTGGCGTTGGCTCGAAGCGCCTGGACGGATTGCAAGACGAAGGGATTTGAGGTCACTTACTGGCAGGCCGACGAGCGCGGCCGGTGGCAGCGGCGGAATTAGCCGTCGCTCGCAATTAATGATAATTTGCACTTTCCGGGGCAGACTGGCTTTGGCCACCTTCGTGCCGCAAAGGGATGTTGGGACAATCGCTTAGGGCTGGTCCTTCACGCGGGGAATTTAGTTTATCGTGCGACATCAAAAGCTTCCCAGGTCGCTCATAGTTGCGTTGGCCACCGTCGCACCGCTGATCGCGGGCTGTTCGGGCGGTGCCCCCGACCTGTTGTCCAAGGATGCCGAGTGGTTTCAGAAGCCCGGCCGCCTGTTCATCAAGAACATCTCGATCGAATC
This sequence comes from Bradyrhizobium sp. P5_C11_2, assembly GCF_054049755.1. Lineage (NCBI taxonomy): Bacteria > Pseudomonadati > Pseudomonadota > Alphaproteobacteria > Hyphomicrobiales > Nitrobacteraceae > Bradyrhizobium > Bradyrhizobium sp. P5_C11_2. The sequence continues at coordinate 7,361 of NZ_JBFULT010000327.1, read as the reverse complement.
GCCGCCGCTGACCCCCGACAAGCCGGTGCGAGCCGAGGATCTCGTCAGCGCCGACGGCGCCTGTCCCGGCATGGCGCCGCCTCCCGGGCCGGCTGACGCCAATGCGTCGACGACCGCACCGGCGGGCGGCACGGTCGCGCTCGGCCACACCGAATGCGACGTGGTGCGCGGCATCGGCGGGCCCTCCAACGTCAACCTCTCCAATGATGCCGCCGGCAGGCGTGTCGCCGTCGTCACCTGGAATACGGGTCCGCGCGCGGGCATCTACACCTTCACCTCGGGCCGCCTGTCATCGATCGAGGGCAATCCCGAGCCGCAGCCGGCGCCGAAGGCAGTCAAGCCGAAGGCGAAGAAGAAGGCCGCGACCTGACGGCTGCTCCGACCGGGCTTGCGGTCGCAGGTTGGCGCCGCTCGGGCTCAGATCAAGGCTCGAGCGAACCGAGGTAAGCCGCAAGCGCGATCATGTCGTCTTGCGAGAGATTTTCGACAATCTGCCGCATGAGGGCGGCTGCGTCGCTGGTGCGTGTGTTTTGCCGAAACTCCACCAGTTGGCGCACGACATAAGTCGGAGATCGTCCCGCGATCGACGGAGCCGAGTCTGTCCCCTTTAATTCCGACCCATGGCAGGTTGCGCAGCTGGCGGCCGCGCCTGGTCCGCCGCCTTTCGCCAGCGCCTCTCCCTTTGCCAGGCTTCCAATCGGCACGTAGGCAGTAAACATCGCGCGTGAGTCGCGCAGTTCGAACTGATCCACGTCGTCAGGCATCTCGACAATCCGCCGGTCAAGTCGCTCCGTGCCACCTTCCGGACTTTTCACGAAGAACAACCGCGATGGCCCGGTCTTCGGAATCGTGTCTGCCTCGACGACTTTGATGACGCGCTTGGGTTTCAACGCCGCGAAATATTCTGCGGCAGCGAGAGCCTCGGCGTCAGTCATGGCTTTGACCGATGCCATCATCAATTGTGTTGAGGGCCGCTCAGGGCCCGACATCTTCCTCGCGCCGCTCTTGAAGTCCGCGACTTGCTGAACGAAGTAGCTTACGGGCAGGCCGGCGAGACTTGCATTTTCGGGACCACCTGTACCCTCGACACGGTGACATGATCCGCAGGCGCGAACCTCGGGCTTTCGTCCATTCGCAACGATCTCCGGCATGACTGAATGATCGTCCGGATGCCAGTCGGGGGCGAAGAACAGATCACGCGCCTGCTTCCAGCTGAACGCCACGCTGCTCCCCGGAAGCGGGTTGGGCTTGTCGTCGGGTGGGGGTACCTTCACGGCCGGGTCCCACAAGAAGGCCCAGTCGGGCAGACCCTCGGAGGACGATGCGGCACGCATCTGGGTCACGCCGCCGCTGCTGAGCGAGCTTACGGCTACCAAAAAGATCAACGTGTGAAGCGACGCCTTGCGCAAAGATCTCACAATGTCCTCCCGTTTAAAGGTGAAGACTGCAATTTGGCTGCTGCGCCTTAAATTCCATGACGTACGGTTCTTGCCCGCGGTGCTGTTGTCGGCGCAAGACCATGCACCGGTTACGAGCAATCGCAAACGGACCAAGTCCAATGCCCAAGCGCGTTTTTCCGCGACGCAGCTAGGGTGACGTGGTTCGATGCAGACCAGGAGCCTTGGGGCGACTTTCAGTTTTCAGTCTGCGGCTGAACCTGCTCGAAAGCGTCTTCACGCCGTTGGCCACCAAGCCGATGAAAATCAGTATCCAAGTGGCAAGCGCGGCACTCCACAGAACGACCTCTACCGCCTCGGTCATTTGCACGCTCCAAAAATACTATCTGAAATGCCGACAGATTTCTCCAATTCGGTGCTGATTTCAAGGATGAAGTACAGCGCGGGCAGCGCCGCGTTCGCTTTCCCTGGTTTGCAGATGCTTTCGCACTTTCCTGCAGGTACCGGCGTAGTGAACCGATTGAATTGGTATCGTCGCCTTACGGATCACCTCACGCATTTCCTCTATCACTGCGTGCTTGCGTTGCTGGCCGCGCGTCGGTCCGTGCCAACTCGCGACGCCCGGTGTCCCATGCGCCGGCGCGATGCGGGACCTCGATCTACTGACCAAGTTGTGCTGTTATTTTTAATTTACTCCTGGTTGACGGGGTGCCACGACTAAGGGATCATCCGCGCATTGCGGATAGCTGGCCTTTGTATTTGAGAAAGTCGCATGCTGAGGCGACGAGCCGCCCTCATTGCTTTGCTCGTGCAATGTGCTTGTGCGGGCCTCTGTGTATTGCAGGCAAGCGGCGATCAGGTCATCACGCCCGAAAATTCGCCGGACGCCCGCCCACCAGTCGAGCCGGGGACGCTGCTGCGCAACGCGATCGCATTAGCYGCGGCGAACAAGCTGATGGAGGCGGATGAGGCCTACAAGGAAGCGCTGGCCGCGGCGGAGAAAGCACAGGGGCCGGAGGGACTGCTAGTCGCCGATACGCTCCATTGGCAGGCGGTGCTGCTGTTCACCAAGTTGCATCGATATGATGAGGCTTGGAGCGCCGCGGAACGTGGATTGGCCATTCGGCGAAAGCGATCGGGTGACGACCATGTTCAGACGGTCTTGTTTGAGGGGGTTCTAGGATCGATTTCCTTGCGGATGAACAAACCGAGCAGAGGTCAGCCGTATTTCCAGGCGGTGATCGACACTTATACCCGCCATCCAAGTAAGGAATACGATCTGTATGCAGCCTTCGCAGCCAGACAAAGAGCTCTCTTTCTAAGGCAGCAGTCGGACTTCTCAGCCGCTGAAAGGTTGATGAGGCAGTGCATTGAGATCAAGCAGCAGTTTGACAAGCAGGACGAGGCAGGGCTGGCTTCCGATTATGAATTCCTGGCTCTGATCTACATGGACGAGCACCTCTTCGCGGAAGCAGAGGCGTCGGCCCGCCATTCGCTCGATGTCACCCGGCGAATCTTTGGGCCGGCGCATGTCCGGGTGTCGGGCCCGCTGGCCGTGCTTGGTTTCATCTTCAGCACCGCCGGACGATATGCCGACGCCGAAACCGTGTTCAAGGAGGCTCTCGCACTTCGCGAAAAGACGCCGTTCGAGGCCGAACTCGCAGTCGATGAGGTGCTGGTCCATTTGGGGACGACGTACCGGCAGCAAAGCCGCTACAGCGAGGCGGAGCCTCTTCTTCGCCGCGCGCTGGAGATGCGGGAAAAGAGATTTAGGCCTGACGATCCGCGAATTGCCGAGGCGCTATTCAACCTGGGAGCCCTGTATCGGGCAGAGGCGCGCTTTGTCGAGGCAGAGCCGCTATTTCGTCGCTCGCTCGCGATTCGAGAAAAGGCTTGGGGGCCCGAAAATCGACACACCCTTGCCGACGCTCAGAGCCTGGCATTGGCGCTTCAAGGTCAGGGGCGTCTTGCCGAGGCTGAGCCTATTTTCCAGCGGGTGCTTGCGGGCCGCGAGAAAGTTCTCGGTCCCGACCATGAAGAAGTCGCGGACACGTTGGTCAGCTTGATCCAGCTGATGCGTCGGCAGGGGCGCTTCGCAGAGGCGGCGCGCATCGCAGGCCGCCCGCTCGCGGTCTATTCCAAAGCCCTTGGCCCGGATCATCCGTTCGTCGTGCGCGGCTTGTTGACGCTCGCCGTCATTCATCAGGAACGGGCTGAATACGACGAAGCCGATCGCTTGTTTCGGCGGGCACTGAGCATCCGCCAAAGGGCTTTCGGACCGGAACACGTCACAATCGCGGATAGCTTTGTCGATTTGGCGCGCCTCGCTTTGGCTCAGCATGACTCGGAGCACACCGCGGCCCACATCGCCAATGCTCTCCAGATCTACGAGAAATGGTTCGGAGCCGGGGATCCCCAGATGCTTCCGGCGCTGATCAATCTTGCCTCGCTTCGCACGCAAAACGGCGAGCCCGATGCTGCCGAGGTCCTGCTGCAACGCAGTTTAGTCATTGCGGAAACGAGATTCGGTCCTGAGTCATTGTCGGTCGCCGATATCCTGGCGGGTATTGGAGACACCTACCGTCTTCGAGGGAAGTACGGCAATGCCGATCAATATTATGATCGGCCGCTGTCAATATATCGCAGGGTCCTCGGACCCCGGCATCCGACGGTCGCCGCAAGTCTCGATCGTCTCGGCCGACTCAAGCTCGGCCTCGGCCAGACCAAAGGTCGAGGCCATTTACAACGAAGCCGAAGGCATCTTGAGCGAAGCGCTGGGAAACAACAGTCCTGCTTTGGCGGGCATCTTGAATGACAAGGCGTTACTTTTCATGCAGCTGGATCGAGCGAAAGAAGCAGAGCAGTTGTTCAACCGAGCTCTGGAACTGGTGCGGCAAGGCGCCGGCACAGACACGCCCACCCTTGCGGTGGTGCTCTTCAACCTCGCCAGCCTGTACGAATCGACAGGCCGACGCAGCGAAGCAATTGACGTCCGTAAACAGGCGCAAGCGATTTTCGCCAAGGTTTGCAAGGCAACATGCGCAAACCTCATTCCCACGATCAGATTGCCGGTCTGGCAAGATCTTTGATTGCGTCCTAGGTCGATCGTCGACGTCATCGTGCGGCAGCAGACATTTCAGCGCCGATAGGCTGACTAGCCTGCCGCCTCGTCAAACTGCGTGCTCGCCTCCAGCCACTGCTCCTCGGCTCGCGCCAGCGCGTCTGCGGCATTGGCGCGCGCTTTTGACAATTGCGCGGCCTGCTTGCGATCGCGGGTAAAAATGTCGGGGAGTGATAGCGCGGTGCGGCCGAAGCACGTCGTTATCTCGACACTCCTGATGAAATCGCTTTCCTGATGGTCTTGCGGGCGGGAATGCGCTTCTATGGAGTGAACAACAATCTGGAGGAGACTATGCGGTTCTTCATTGCCCTCGTGTCGGCTCTGCTTCTGTCGCTCGGCGCGGCAGCCGCCCAGGACTATCCGTCGAGAACCATCACCGTGCTGGTGCCATACGCCGCCGGGGGACCGACGGACACCATCGCGCGCCTGACCGCGGCGGGCATGTCGAAATCCCTGGGACAGCAGGTCATCGTCGAGAACGCGACCGGCGCCGGCGGCACGATCGGCACGACCCGCGCCGCGCGTGCCCAGCCGGACGGGTATACGCTGCTGGTCCATCATGTCGGCATCTCGACCGCCGCCACGCTGTATCGCAATCTGAGCTATGACACCAAGACCGCCTTTGCGCCGATCGGGCTCGTGACCAATGCGCCGATGACCATCATCGCGCGTCCGGATTTCCCGGCCGACACGCTCAAGGAACTGGTCGCCTACGCCCAGCAGCAGGGCGACAAGCTGACTTACGCCAATGCCGGGTTAGGTGCGGCATCGCATCTCTGCGGCATGCTGTTCATGACGGCGATCCAGAAGCAGCTCACCACGATACCCTATAAGGGCAACGGTCCGATCATGAATGATCTTCTCGGCAGGCAGATCGATCTCACCTGCGACCAGGCGACCAACACGACCGGGCCGATCACGGCCAAGCAGGTCAAGGCCTATGCGGTCACCACTAAGGAGCGGCTGAAGAGCCTGCCCGATCTGCCCACCGCCGACGAGGCCGGCCTCAAAGGCTTCGAGCTCGGTGTCTGGCACGGCATCTACGCGCCCAAGGGCACGCCGCCCGCGGTCGTTCAGAAGCTGACGGCGGCGCTTCAGGCGGCACTCAGGGATCCCGTGTTGGTCGCCCGGTTCAACGACATCAACACCGAGCCGGTCCCGCAGGACAAGGCGACGCCGGAGGCGTTGGGCGCGATGCTGGCGAGCGAGGTCGACCGCTGGGCCCCGATCATCAAGGCCGCCGGACAATATGCCGACTGAATCTACCCCGTCGCCTCGTCGAACTGCGTGCTCGCCTCGATCCATTGCTCTTCCGCGCGCGCCAGCGCGTCGGCCGCGTTGGCGCGCGCCTTCGACAGCTGCGCGGCCTGCTTGGGGTCGCGCGTAAAAATGTCGGGAAGCGACAGTGCGGTGTCGATCTTGGCGATGATCTCGCCGACGCGGGCGATCTCGGCCTCGGCTTCCGCGATGCGCTTCTTCAGCGAGCCGCGATTGTCCGACCTCGGACGCTGCGGCCTTTCGCTCGCGGGACTGCGTTCGCGCGGGGCGTCTGCGTTGCGCGACGACAGCACCAGGCGGCGGTATTCGTCGAGGTCGCCGTCGTAATTGGTCACGGTGCGGTCGGCGACGATCCAGAGCCGGTCGGCGCAGGCTTCGATCAGATAGCGGTCGTGCGAGACCATGATGACCGCGCCGGGAAACTCGTTGATCGCTTCCGCAAGCGCGGCGCGGCTGTCGATGTCGAGATGGTTGGTCGGCTCGTCCAGGATGATCATGTTGGGGCCGAAGAAGGTCGCAAGGCCGAGCAGCAGCCGCGCCTTCTCGCCGCCCGAGAGTTTTCCGACCTTGGTGTCGGCCGCCTTGCCGGAGAAACCGATCGCGCCGGCGCGCGCCCGCACCTTGGCCTCGGGCGCATCGCCCATCAGCTTGCGGACATGATCGTAGGAGGAGGCGTCCTCGTTCAGCTCGTCGAGCTGGTGCTGGGCGAAATAGGCGATCGACAGCTTGTCGGCGCGCGTCACCCGGCCCGAAAACGGCGCGAGGCGGCCCGCAAGCAGCTTCACCAGCGTCGACTTGCCGTTGCCGTTGGCCCCGAGCAGCGCGATGCGGTCGTCATTGTCGATGCGCAGAGTGACGCGGTTCAGCACGGGCATGGCCGGATCGTAGCCGACCGAGACGTTGTCGGCGGCGATGATCGGCGGGGAGAGAATTTTCTCCGGCGCAGGAAAGCTGATCTCGCGCACGTCCTCGGTGACCAGCGCCGTGATCGGCTTCAGCCGCTCCAGCATTTTCACGCGAGATTGCGCCTGGCGGGCCTTCGAGGCCTTGGCCTTGAAGCGGTCGACGAAGGCTTGCAGGCGCGCGCGCTCGGCTTCCTGGCGCTTGATCTGCTTGGCATCGAGCAGTTCGCGTGCGGCGCGCTGCTCCTCGAACGAGGAATAGGTGCCCTTGTAGAGCGTGAGCTTGCCGCGCTCCAGATGCAGGATCTGGTCGACCGAGCTTTCCAGCAGGTCGCGATCGTGGCTGATCACGATCACCGTGCGCGGATAATGCGCCAGATGATCCTCGAGCCACAGCGTGCCTTCGAGGTCGAGATAGTTGGTGGGCTCGTCGAGCAGCAGCAGGTCGGGCGCTGCGAACAGCGTCGCGGCGAGGGCGACGCGCATGCGCCAGCCGCCGGAGAATTCGGCGCAGGGCCGCGCCTGGTCGGCCGCGGAAAAGCCGAGGCCTGAGAGAATCGCCGCGGCGCGGCTCGGGGCCGAATGCGCGTCGATGTCGACGAGCCGGGTCTGGATCTCCGCGATCCGGTGCGGATCGATGGCGCTTTCGGCTTCGTGCAGCAG
>NZ_JBFULT010000326.1:0-8556 GCF_054049755.1 Bradyrhizobium sp. P5_C11_2 | reverse complement strand
TGGCAACGCTCACCTCGAACACAACCGTCATAGTCTCTAACGCGCGCTAACCAACGCCCGACTTAAAACTGTCATAATCACTGATGGAAACCCGCGCCTGCACGTTCTTTACAAGCCATTAAGCGGGCCTGCGTTGGATGCGGCGGGATAGTGCGTTGGGGACTGCAATGAGTGCCGCGAAGAAAGCGCCGGGAAAACCGGCCACCGAAATGTTCGACGACATACCGGTGCTTCAGCGCAAATGGCGTGCCGCGTTGAAGCCGGGCGAACGGCTGCCGCGCTACGAGGACGTCATGCTCGGCAGCCTCGGACGGCTCGCCGACCACATCGCGCTGCTCAAGGGCGATGGCGCGCTCGAGCTGTCGCGCAGCGGACGTTACGTGCAGAAATGGCTCGGCGAGGAGCGCTGGGACATTCCTTTGGCGGAGCTGCCGCCCGATTGCGCCACGGCGCTGTCGGAAGCAGCGGCGAGCGCGCTCGCGAACGGGCGGCCGCATCATGCCAGCGCGCATTGCGTGCGCGACGGCATGGTCAGGACCTACGATCTGCTGGCGCTGCCGACCGCCTCGCGCTGGGGCGCCACGCTGGTCGGCGCTTACGTCAACGAGCGCGGTACGCAATACAATCTGCTGGACGCAATCTTTTCCTCGACCGACGATGCGGTCGTCTCGCTGGCGACGCTGCGCGACGCCAATGGACGGCCGTTTGATCTTCAGGTCGTGCACCACAACAAGAGTGCAGCATTGCTGCTGAGGGCCGGCAGCGCGGGCCTGCAATGGCGCCGGATCGGCGAGGGGGACAATTTGCTCGCCTCGCCCGACATCATCAAGTTTCTGCTCAAGGCTGTTTCCGGCGGTCGCGGCGAACAGCTCGAGATCGAAAGCGAGGGGCGGAATCTCCGGCTTAGCGCCACCGCCTTCGCCGACGTGGTCTCGCTGACTATCTCGGACGTCACCGCGCTGAAACGGCGCGACGCCTCGTTCCGCCTGTTGTTCGACAACAACCCGATGCCGATGTGGGTGTTCGACGCACAAACCAAGGAATTCCTCAGCGTCAACGACGCCGCGGTCCAGCATTACGGTTACAGCCGCGCCGCCTTCCTGCGCATGACGTTGCACGAGATCTGGCCGCAGGACGAATGGGACAGCCACGCCGAGGCGCTCGAACGCATCGGCGAAACCTATCACTCCTCGCGCAACTGGCGGCATCTGCGCGCCGACGGCAGCGAGATCGAGGTGCTCACTTTCGGCCGCCGCGTTGCCTTCGACGATCGCGACGGTTACCTGGTCGCGGTGGTCGACATCACCGAGCGGCGCAAGGCCGAGGCGCGGATCGCCCACATGGCTCACCATGACGGGCTCACCGACCTTCCGAACCGCGAATATTTCCAGGAACGTCTGAAACAGACGCTCGCCCAGGCCGGAGGCAAGCGGGTCGGCGTGCTCTATATCGATCTCGACCTGTTCAAGAACATCAATGATTCCTTCGGGCATCCGGCGGGCGACCGTCTGCTGAAGCAAGTCGCCGAACGCCTGACCACCGCCGTCCGCGGCGCCAATCTTGGGGCGCGTCTCGGCGGCGACGAATTCGCCGTGATCCTCGCGGCCGACGTTTCGCCGAACGAGGCCAGTGCCTGCGCGACCTTGCTGATCGACATGCTGAGAGCGCCCTATGACCTCGATGGCCAGGAGATGGTGATCGGCGCCAGCATCGGTATCGCGCTGTCGCCGGGCGACGGCGTGACGTCGGAGGAATTGATGCGCAACGCCGACATGGCGCTGTATCGGGCGAAGTCGGACGGTGGCGGCGTGCACCATTTCTTCGAGCGCGAGATGGACCTCCAGGCGCAGAAGCGGCGCGACATGGAGCTCGATCTGCGCCGCGCCTTCGCCAATGGCGAGTTCGAGTTGCACTACCAGCCGCTGGTGTCGATCGCGTCCGACCGCATCTCCGGCTTCGAGTCGCTGCTGCGCTGGCATCACCCCGACAAGGGCATGATCTCGCCGGCGGAATTCATCCCGGTCGCCGAGGACATCGGCTTGATCTCCCAGCTCGGCGAGTGGGTGTTGCGCGAAGCCTGCGCCGAAGCAATCAAATGGCCGGCCGACGTCAAGGTCGCGGTCAATCTGTCACCCGCACAGTTCCGCAGCCGCAACCTGGTCCAGGTCGTGATCTCGGCGCTGGCGCAGTCGGGCCTGTCACCCAGGCGGCTCGAGCTGGAGATCACCGAGTCGATCTTCCTGGCCGAGACCGATGCCAATCTCGCGATATTGCATCAGTTGCGCGAGCTTGGCGTCAGCATCTCCATGGATGATTTCGGCACCGGCTATTCCAGCCTGAGCTATCTGCGCAGCTTCCCCTTCGACAAGATCAAGATCGACCGCTCCTTCGTCAAGGACCTGGCGCAGCGGCCCGATTGCGTCGCGATCGTGCGCGCGATCTCGGGGCTCGGGCGCAGCCTCAACATCACCACGACCGCGGAGGGCGTCGAGACCGAGGATCAGCTCGACTGGCTGCGCGCCGAAGGCTGCAACGAAGTGCAGGGTTTTCTGTTCAGCGCGGCGCGGCCCGCCGCCGAGATCGCCAAGTTGCTTGCCGATTTCGGCCAGCGTGCCTCACGGGCGGCGTAGCGCGGGCGGGAAGGTGTCGTAGACCAGCGCCCTGAAGGCGGGCGTGATGCGGCTGCGCTCGTTCTGGGTCTGCTGCATCATGATGTAGACCATGTCGAGCTTGGGATCGACGCCGAAATAGGTGCCGCTGCCACTGTCCCATTTCAACTCGCCGATCGAGCCGGGCGGCGGCGGTTTCGCGTTGCCGGGATCGGTCCGCACACCGATGCCGTAGCCATAGCCGAAGCCGTCGCCCGGAAAATAGAAATAATCGCGTCCGACGCCGGAGCCGGGCCCGATTTGATCGGTCGTCATGGCCTTGAACGCGGCGGGGCTGAGGTAACGCTTGCCCTCGAACTTGCCGCCATTGAGCAGCATCTGCGAGAAACGCTGATAATCGGTGATGGTCGAGAGTAGCCCGCCGCCGCCGGACTCCCATTCGGGATGGTCGAGACGGTCGCGCTCGCCGGCGAGCAGGATCGGGTCGTTCGGCAGCGGCCGTGCCATCCGTGCGCGCTCTTCGGGCGTCTTCAGCACGAATTTGGTGCTGCTCATCCCGAGCGGATCGAGAATGCGTTGCTTGAGGAATTCGTACAGCGTCTGCCCCGAGATGATCTCGATGACGGCGCCGAGCACGTCGGTGGAATGGCCGTAGCGCCACAGCGTCCCGGGCTGACGCGTCAGCGGCAGCTTGGCGATGCGGTCGGCGAATTGTCTGTTGTTGAAGGGCCCCTCGAAAATATTGGCGGCGGTGTAGACCTGCATGACCCAGGGGGCGCCGATATAGTCGTAGCTGATGCCCGACGTGTGCCGCAGCAGATCCTCGATGTTGACGGGACGGATCGGCGGCTCGAGTTCGAGCTTTGAGTTGCCGTCCGGCTCCACGCCCACCTTGGTGTCGGCAAAGAGGGGAATGTATTTCGACACGGGATCGGTGAGCGCGAGCTTGCCCTCGTCGATCAGCATCATCGCGCCAAGGCACGTGATCGGCTTGGTCATCGAGTGGATGGCGAAGATCGTATCCGGCGTCATCGCGAGGCCGGTCCTGGTGTCGCGTACGCCGAAGGTCTTGAAGTAGACCGGCTTGCCGTGCTGCTGCACCAGGATCACCGCGCCCGGCAGCCGGCCGCTCGTCACCTCGTTGTCAAAATATGCGGTGATGCGCTCGAGTCCGTCGGGCGACGGCGCGGGGATGTCGGCGGCACGGCCTCGCGCCATCGTGCCGGCCAACAGCGCGGCCCCGACCAGAAATTCGCGACGTCTCATCCGGGCTTCCTCCCTGGCCGGGATCAAAGCCGCAAGACGTTCGAGGCGTCAACAAGCCATCGATTAAAATCGCGTCACGATTTCCGAAAGGAACGGTCGCGGACGATCCTCGCTCGGCTTGGTCGGCGTGCCGATGTGAACGAGGCCGGCGAGCTTTTCGTCCGGCTTGAGGCCAAACCCGTCCAGCACGTCGCGATCGAAGGAGAACCAGCCGGTGAGCCAGCAGGCGCCGTAGCCGAGCGCGGTCGCGGCCGTGACGATGTTCATGGCGCTGGCGCCCGCGGACAGTTCCTGCTCGAAGGCCGGTACCTTCGGATGCGGCCTGGTGAAGCTGACCACGCCGATCACCAGCGGGGCATCGGTGAGCCGTTTCCGCTCGGTCTCGATATCGGCCGCCGGTGCGCCCGGATTCTTCCGGGCAAACACCTTCGCAATCACCTCGCCGGCGCGCTGGCGCGCATCGCCTTCGAAAATGATGAAGCGCCAGGGCGTGAGCTTGCCGTGATCCGGCACGCGCGCGCCGATGGTGAGGATCGTCTCGAGCTCGGCCGCCGAAGGGCCGGGCCCGGTCATCTCGCGCGGCTTGACCGAGCGGCGGGTCTTCAGGAGTTCAATGGCGTCGGGCACTGCGGTATCCTCTTCGGCTGGTCGTCGGGCGTGCAGTCCTCACATAGGAATGCACGCCCGCAACCGAAAGCGAGTTTAGACCGATTTCAGAGGTCAGGCCGCGCCCCGTGCCCGCACGACGTCCGGCGGGGTTGCTTCCTCGACCAGGGCGGCGATTGCCTCGGCCGTCGGCATCACCTTCTGCCCGTCGCTGCCGAGGCGGCGGACGGAGACCGAATGCGTCTCGGCCTCCTTCTTGCCGACCACGAGCAGCGCCGGAATCTTGGCCAGCGAGTGCTCGCGGACCTTGTAGTTGATCTTTTCGTTGCGCAGGTCGATCTCGACCCGCAGACCGGCACGCCGTGCGGCTTCCATGACCTGCTTGGCGTACTCGTCGCCTTCCGAGGTGATGGTCGTGACCACCGCCTGCACCGGCGAGAGCCAGAGCGGGAAGTTGCCGGCATAGTGCTCGATCAGGATGCCGATATAGCGCTCCATCGAACCGCAGATCGCGCGGTGCACCATGACCGGCGGTTTCTTCGATCCGTCATGATCGATGTAGAACGCGCCGAACCGCTCCGGCAGGTTGAAGTCGACCTGCGTGGTGCCGCACTGCCAGTCGCGGCCGATGGCGTCGCGCAGCACGTATTCGAACTTCGGCCCGTAGAAGGCGCCTTCGCCCGGATTGATCTCGGTCTTGATGTGGTTGTTCTGCGACTGGATCTCGCGCAGCACCGTCGCCATCACGCGCTCGGCGTGATCCCACATCTCGTCCGTGCCGACGCGCTTGTCCGGTCGGGTCGACAGCTTGACGGTGAGATCGCCGGTGAAGCCGAAATCGGCATAGGTCGACAGGATGAGATCGTTGATCTTGAGGCACTCGTCCGCAAGCTGATCCTCGGTGCAGAAGACATGCGCGTCGTCCTGGGTGAAGCCGCGCACGCGCATCAGGCCATGCATGGCGCCCGACGGCTCGTAGCGATGCACCACGCCGAATTCGGCGAGCCGCAACGGCAGGTCGCGGTAGCTCTTCAGGCCGTGCTTGAAGATCTGCACGTGGCCGGGGCAGTTCATCGGCTTCAGCGCGAACCAGCGCTTGTCCTCGGCCTCGTCGCCTGCCGACTGCGCCGCGAACATGTTTTCGCGGTACCAGCCCCAATGGCCCGAGGTCTCCCACAACGACTTGTCGAGGATCTGCGGCGCGTTGACCTCGCTGTAGTCGCCAGTCAGGCGCCGCCGCATATAGGCGATGAGCTGCTGGAAGATGGTCCAGCCCTTGGCGTGCCAGAACACCACGCCCGGGCCTTCCTCCTGGAAGTGGAAGAGGTCGAGCTCGCGTCCGAGCTTGCGATGGTCGCGCTTTTCGGCTTCCTCGATCTGCTTGAGGTAGCCGTCGAGGTCCTCCTGCTTGGCGAAGGCGGTGCCGTAGATGCGGGTCAGCATCGGGTTGTTGGAATCACCGCGCCAATAGGCGCCGGCCACCTTCATCAGTTTGAAGGCGTTGCCGACCTTGCCGGTCGAGGTCATGTGCGGGCCGCGGCACAGATCGAACCAGTCGCCCTGGTAGTAGATCTTGATCGGCTCGGTGCCGGGAATGGCGTCGACCAGCTCGACCTTGAACGCCTCGCCCTTGTCGCGGAACACCTGCTTGGTCTTTTCGCGATCCCAAACCTCTTTCGTGAAGGATTTGTCGCGCGCGATGATCTCGCGCATCTTTTTCTCGATCGCGGCAAAGTCGTCCGGTGTGAACGGCTCGTTGCGGAAGAAGTCGTAATAGAAGCCGTTCTCGATCACCGGGCCGATCGTGACCTGGGTGCCCGGCCACAGCGACTGCACGGCCTCGGCCAGCACGTGCGCGCAGTCGTGGCGGATCAATTCGAGCGCGCGCGGATCGTCGCGGTTGACCAGCTCGATCTTGGCGTCGGCCTCGATCGGATCGTTGAGGTCGGCGAGTTCGCCGTCGAGCGCCATCGCCACCGTGCGCTTGGCCAGCGACGGCGAGATGCCCTTGGCGATCTCAAGGCCAGTGATGCTCTTGGCGTATTCGCGCCGGGCGCCATCGGGGAAGGTGAGGGTGATCTTTTCCGGCGGGGTCACGGGTCTCAAATTGCTGAGGCTGTATTGGAAGCCGGATTCGGACTTGGGTTGGTCCTTGGGCTGGTCGGTCATTGMTTTTCTCCTGAGGCTCACTCCTGCGAACGAGCGCAGGTAAGCGGGAACGAGCGATATATCAGGCGATTCGGCCTGTGCAATCCGGCAATTCCAAGAAAATCGGCCGTAAAGCCGCCGTCGCGCACCAACTATTTCGCAGAGGCCCTTTAACAGGCCGGGAGTCTCCTCTACATGCACCTGCATGGAAAGTGCCCGCGCCGGCCGTTTCGTGCCAACCGCCCTGATGCTCGGAAATTTCGTCACCGGCTGCTCGGTGCTGGCGCCGGCAGGGATGCTGCCGGAATTGTCGGCGGGGCTTGGGATCAGCATCCATGCGGCCGCGCTCCTGATCACGTTCGGCGCGATCACGCTGTGCATCGGCTCGCCGCTGACGGCGTGGCTGACCAGCCGCATCGAGCGGCGGACCTTGCTCGCAACGACGCTCGCCGTGCTTGCCGCCGGCAATCTGGCTTCGGCGTTCGCACCCGACTACACGAGCCTCCTCGTCATCCGCCTCGCGATGCTTGCGGTCGGTGCGCTCTACACGCCGCAGGCCGCCGGCACCGCGGCGCTGATCGTGCCGGTCGAGCGGCGCGGCAGCACGATCGCCTATATCTTTCTCGGCTGGTCGTTGGCTGCCGCCGTGGGTCTTCCGCTGATCACCTTCATCGCCAGCCGCTACGGCTGGCGCGCGGCCTATGGCGAGATCGGCGCGCTCGGCTGTGTCAGCTTCCTGTTGCTGCTGATGCGCCTGCCTGGCGGGTTGAAGGGCACGCCGGTGGATTTGAAGACCTGGGCGGCGGTCGGCCGCAGCAGAACGATTCTGCTCCTGCTTGCGATCACCATGCTGCAAATGTCCGGACAGTTCGTGGTGTTCACCTTCATGGGCCCGCTGCTCAAGAAGCTGACCGAGGCGAGCCCGGATGCGATCGGCCTGGTGTTCGGCATCTATGGCGTCTGCGGCTTCCTCGGCGTCGTCATCGCAACGCGCATTGTCGATACAAGGGGGCCCTACCGGACCTCGCTGCTGTTCACCTGCCTGCTGCTGGCGGGCATCACGGGGTGGGCGCTGAGCGCCGGCACCCTCGTTCTGATGGCGTTCGCGGTCGCGATCTGGGGATTG
Source organism: Bradyrhizobium sp. P5_C11_2 (assembly GCF_054049755.1). Lineage (NCBI taxonomy): Bacteria > Pseudomonadati > Pseudomonadota > Alphaproteobacteria > Hyphomicrobiales > Nitrobacteraceae > Bradyrhizobium > Bradyrhizobium sp. P5_C11_2. The sequence goes on along the minus strand of NZ_JBFULT010000326.1, from coordinate 801 downwards.
GGTTTTGCCTCGACCAATTCGATGCAGCAGGTGCGGCTGGTCGCGGCCGCGCCGCCGCTTGCATCGGCGACCGTCGCGCTCAACACGTCCGTCCTCTATATCGGCCAGGCTGTCGGCTCCGCCGTCGGCGGGCTGCTGTTCGCCCGCGAACTGCTGCACACGCTCGGCTTCGTGGCGGTCGGCTTCGTCATTGTGGCGCTGGTCCTGGTCATGTCGACCCGGCCGCGGCCGGCTGCTGCCGCTCCGGCCTGAAGGCAGCGTTTTCCTGTGCGCAAGGCGCTTGGCAAACCGCGCGGGAGGGCGCTAGAAGGCGAGGCATGGGGACCAAAGAGAGTTGACTGAAATGAGGATGATTTTGGCGGTTGCCGCGGTGCTCTATTCAGCCTCCGCGTTCGCACAAACCGACAAGCCACCGATGGTGGGGGACAAGCCGCTGGTGCAGGTCAAGCCGAAGGGGACCAAAGAGGGCACCAAGGAGGCGGCTGCAAAGCCTGCCGCCGCGGCGCCGAAGGGCAAGCCGCAATCGATCGCGGTACGGCTCCAGGCCTGTCTCGACCTCGATGACGGCACCAAGGACCGTCTCAACTGCTACGACGCGGTGATTCCGCCGGCGCCGAAGCCGAAGCCGGCGAAGGCCAAGGGCTACGCCGATTGCCGCTTCTTCAAGGAAGAGGACGAGCGGCTGGCCTGCTTCAACGGCTTTGCCGAGAGCATTCCGAAGCTGCCCAAGAACTGAGAATCAAGCGCTGTGGGTTCGAGTCGGACGGTTAGTCGCTGATCCGGCTCAGCACCGCTCTGAAT
>NZ_JBFULT010000325.1:0-8589 GCF_054049755.1 Bradyrhizobium sp. P5_C11_2 | reverse complement strand
TCGCTTGGGCCACCGGCGCCTCTCCGCCGACGCCGACGCCGATCAGGAAGCGGCAGACCATCAAGGCAGTAAGGCTCCAAGCAGCAGCCGCGGCGAGGCTGGCGAAGCCCCAGACCAGCATTGTGACCTGAAATACGGTCTTGCGCCCGAACTTGTCCGACGCGGTGCCAGCGATCACGTTACCGATAAGCTGGCCGGCAAACGTCATCGCCGCGAGCTGTCCGGCCTCGGTAGGGGTCAGCCCGAAGGCGACGACAATCGAACCGAGCAGAAATGTTAGCAGCGCGACGTCGACTTGGTCGACGAGCCATGCGGAGGCGATGATCGCGAAGATCTTACGCTGGTAGCCCGACATGGGCAGCCGTTCGAGACGGCCGGCGATGTCGGTTGTGGCTGCCGCGGCGACCCGGTCGGAGGCGGTCAGTTCTATCCCCATCCCGATCGGAGGGTCGGTGGCAAGGCGCATGGCGTTCTCTCCCTAGTCGCTGCTCCACAGACGCCCACGGCATGTGCCTTCGGCGTTCAAACAGCTTTGTTGAACCTGCAAGCCCTCCCACCGCACCCGATTGGGTAGTCGGCGGTCATGCATTATTTTTCTTTTTTTTCGTTTTTTGAACAGCCGTAACCTTCCCCATTTTCTCCGATTCGCGCAAATATAATTCTCTTTTGGGTGTATAGCACTGCGTTATGGCTCTCAATCTCCACCTCCTGCGCTTTTTCTCTGCTGTCGCGCAGACGGGCAGTTTCTCTCGGGCAGCCGATGAGCTGAACGTCAGTCAACCTGCTATCTCGAGAGGGGTGCGCGACTTCGAGCTACAGGTAGGATGTCGGCTGCTCGACCGTGGGCCACGCGGCGTCCGGCTCACACGTGAGGGCGAGGCACTTTTCAGGCATGCCAAGACAATGTTCGCGATGGAACGGGCCGCCGAGGAGGAGTTACGTTCGCTGCGTGGATTAGGAAGTGGGACTTTGCGAATTGGTGCCAGTACGACAATCGCGACCTACATGATACCAGGGTACCTTGGAGCTTTTAATCGCGCATATCCATTTATCGAACTTAGTATCGTTAGCGAAAACACGAGTGTAATCGCCCGATTGTTGCTCCAACACAAAATTGATGTCGCGCTGGTCGAGGGGCCTATCGATGAGCCCTGTATCGTGAGTGAGGCGTGGATTGCTGACGAAATGGTGCTGATCACCTCGCCTGAGCACGTCTTCGCGCGCGAGATAGAGCCAATTGATCCTATACGTCTTGAGGGCGAGACTTTCATATTCAGAGAGCTGGGATCCGGATCCCGCGGAGTGGTCGTTGAGGCTCTGAAGGCGAACAACATCAACCCCATCCGCAGACTTGACGTCGGAAGCACCGAAGCCATCAAACAACTCGTTGCAAGTGGCGTCGGGATAGCAATCACATCAGTAGCCACCATTCGCGATCAGCTTGCGTTAGGCACATTGATCGCCGTTCCGATTCGCAACATGCGGGTTGAGCGCACCCTATGGCGGCTGTCTGTACCTGGACGACTGGCTAATCCCGCTACGACAGCTTTCGAACGTCTTATGCAGATTTAATTTCTGACGTTCATGTTCCTATCGCACGGTCGATCCTGGGCTGTCATGCCATAGTTAGAGTTTCATGGAACGTTCGTTGCCCCATTGATGCTGCCGTCCTGGCTATAAACGGTACAGTCTGCGGAAATATTTATTGTCGCGATAAATTAGAGGGCTGGCCAATTCCGAAATATCATGATGGCGCTGAATGAACGGGACGGGTGCAAGCCCGAAGATCCGATTTCAGACTAGGGGCCAAGGTTCGATGATGGCGCGTTTCCGCTTACAACGTCGAAGCAGCTATCTCGACAAGTCGCTTTGCTATGTGCGGATTGAGGCGACAAGCGCCGTCAGATTGAATCGCGAAATCTGCCGGGTGCAGCTCATGCTCCATCGCGAAGCCGAGCACCGCGCGATCGACCAGCGGGCGCACCGGCTCAACGAGGTCGAGCGCATAGGCGGGCCCCTCCCGGTACTCGTGGTGCATGATGCCGATGGTGGGATCGTACCCGTCCGCGAGCGCCCGGATCTTCGTCTGTCCGACCGCCACCGCGTAGGCGTAGTTCAGCATGGCGTTCACCGGATGCGTGGCGTGCCGGTTCTTGGCCAGCTTGCTCTGCCGTTGCGACGAGCGCCCACCCAGCGTCAGCCACGCCTCAGGTAAGGGACGCCGTTTGCACGTCTTCCACTGCAGCGGCACACCATGCCACGCGGCGAAGTATGCGGCAGCTGCTACACCCTCAGCCCCCCGCAGCGCCGCCACGTTTTTCAGGCTTGCGTCGTCCAGTGCGGCCAAGACACGTGCCAACGAGGCCAGCGCGGTGTCACGTGCGTCTGACGAGGGGATCACTGCCTGTAGCGTCTGTGCACAGTTCGCGACCTTCTTGCGGATCAGCGTCGTAGCAAAGGCAATGCGTTTCTGCTCGTCATCGCGCGTTGCACGCTGCCACGCCACCTTCTCGCGATCGGCGCTGTAACCGCTGCCGCCAGCCACTGTGACCACATCACCCGTCCACGTAACGCGGATCAGCGGCACGTCCTGCTCAGCCAGCCAGTCGAGCACGTCGAAGGTGAGATGCCCGCTGCCGTCTAGCACGATGATGCGGGACGGCCGGTCGAGGTCACCGCGGAAATGGCGGTGCTCCTCGCGCTGCTGCGGGTAATGCGTGAAGCCGTTCCTCACAAGTAGCGTGCCAGCTTCGACGCGCAGGGCGATGCCATGCCCGCACAGCACCAGGGTTTCTGCCGAGCGCTCACGCATTTTCCGCACCGGATTGTGCGACACCTGGCTCTTTGCCAGCCAATAGGAACTGCGCGATTCCCAGGACAACGCTCGGCCCTCACGGGGAGGCCTTGCATGGCAGCTCCCTCTAACACCGCGTACGATATCAACCTTCGCCGTTTGGCGAATCAGTCTGCCTTGAGAAATTGCACCATTGTCGAAGAAATCCACCGCCCTCCGACCGGAGCTCTCATCGAGCTCAGAATGGATGCCGCTCGCCGAGGCGGCGGTGGCGTTTGCGTCGAAGGGATTGCAGCGGCACTTTAGGGCATTGAGGAGGAAACCGTGGCCTGCGTTGGGCGCCGATCTGGTAAGCGCACCCAATTGGTCCGATTTCCAAGCGTATGTATCGCAATTGCTCACCGAGCAGCGCGACCGTCATGAGCCGTATTGGCAGATGCAATCAGACCTAGTCGAGAAACTTCGGATGGGTGCTGTAGAAGCTAGCGGCGTACGTGTGCCGGCAATAAGCCTCGGCGAAGTCGAACCCATTCCGCCCCGCTTTTTCGATGAACGCCCGCGCATAGACTGGGGGCGCAATACCCTCAAGAATTATGGGCTTGAATTTCATCGTGTGCGCGTTCGCTTACAGCCTGCCGTACCATCATCGCTTCTGCCACCGGCAGATTCGAGCATGCGTTCAGGGCGGCCAAGTAAGGAAGAGGCTATCGAACGCGCAATTGAGCATGCCATCAAAGAGGGATTTGATTTGAATGGCATGCCGCGCAAGCAGGCAATTGAGCAAATACGCATTTCAGCTGAGCATCTGGGCCTTAATACGCGCCTCGGTTTCTCCGTCTCCGTTGTGCAGCGTGTCCTTTTTAGGCGTTTTGGTCCCAGGTTCTGACCAAAATGCATTTAGGTTTTTAGGTTTTTAGACTCTACACCCCCCCATCTGCTTCAACTGCTTCGTGATCCGGACAGGCATCCCGGACGCACGGAGCGACGGATGGCCAAAAAGCGTGACTATCAAGCAGAGTACCGCCGCCGGATTGCGCGCGGCTCAGCCGAGGGGCTCAGCCGCTCACAGGCGCGCGGTCACGCCAGAGCCGGCGAAACACCTATTAAGCAGGCGCCGGCCCGAGACACGGCTCATCTCCGCCGGGGGATAAAAGCGTTCCTCAAGAGCGGAAGCATCACCACCGCCGCCAAAGACGCGGGCATCTCGGCGGAGCGGCTGCGTCGCGAGGTCTACGAGAAGCGCATTGCGCAACGCGAAGGGCGGCGCGTGAAGCGCCTTGTGCGCGAGATCAGCATCATCTCACGTGGTCGAGAGCGCACCATCAAGGTCGACTTCGACGCGGCGTCAATGGTCGGCCAATACCGCAATGCCGTCGCCAAATTCCTAACCACTCAAGACGAATCGCTGCTCGCCCCCTTCGTGGGCGTGTCCGTCACGGACCTGAGCGGCAAGAGCCACCCCTTCGAAACCGATCCGAACACGCTCTACGAGCTCAGCCTAATGGGCAGCGGCACGTTCGAGCAGATCTATCGACTCGTCTCAATGAGCTGAATGGAATTGCACTTATGGACGACAATGATCTGGATCGCGAAGTTCGCAGGCAGCGCAAGTTGGAGCGAATTGGCGGCAATTACAATGCCTGTCCGGGCTGCGGCCATTCCGATTGGCGGACTCTCGAAGAGCATCATTACTTCAACCGCAGATTCGGAGCTGAGACCGTGTGGCTATGCGCCAATTGCCACCGGATCATCACCGACGATCAAAAGGATCATCCAATGCCAATCAGCACTGCCGATCCCTTATTCCAGCGAATGGGCCATTTCATGCTCAATCTCGCAGCCTTCCTTCGCGTCGTCATTGTCCACCTCGAGGAATTCGGACGCGAGCTCATTCGATGCGCTGGTCTGGACGCCAATCGCGAGGGAGGCCGCTCATGACGTTCGTTCATTCGGGAGCCGAGCCTGCACGTCCTCTCGGCCTACCCATCCATTTGCGCGCTTATGCAATTGCGCCCGATCAGAAGCCCGCGCGAGCAACGTCCATCGGCCCATCCGAATGGACCCTCGTTTTCGATACGGAGACCACCACCGACCATGCACAGGCGCTCCGGTTCGGAACCTACCAATGGCATCGCAATGAACAATTGATCGAGGCTGGGCTGTTCTATCGCCCGGAGGGGCTCACGCCCGATGAATGCGAGCTCCTAGCGGTATATGCGCAGCGGGAGGGGCTCAAGCTTCATACGCAGACGTCGTTCATTGAGGAGGTGTTGTTCAGACGAGCCTACCGCTCCCGCGCGACCATCGTCGGCTTCAATCTGCCGTTCGACATCTCGCGCATCGCGATCGACCATGGACACGCCCGCGGGTCCATGCGCGGCGGCTTCACCTTCACGCTGAGCCCGAACCGGTACTGGCCGCAGCTGCGCGTGCGGCACATCTCCTCGCGTATCAGCCTGATGAGCTTCGCGGCTCCCGCCCAGCAGCGCACCGGCAAGACCGATCGCAACCGTGGTCGACGCAGCCCCGTGCGGCGCGGCTTCTTCGTCGATGTGGCCACGCTCGCCCATGCGCTGCTGTCGCGATCCTTCTCGCTCGCGAGCCTCGCTGACCACCTTCGGTTGCCTAAAGGCAAAGCCAGCACGAACGATCACGGCGGCGCGCTGACCGCGGACTACATCGCCTACGCGGTTCAGGACACGCAGGTCACTTGGGAGTGCTACTGCGCGCTCAAGGCGCGGTACGAGGCGCTCCGGCTCGACACGCCCCTGCACCGCATCTTCTCCGAAGCGAGCCTTGGCAAGGCCTACCTCGCCCAGATGGGCGTGCGGCCCTGGCGCGAGGTCCAGTCGGACGTGCCGCCCGAACTGATCGGCATCATCATGTCGACCTTCTACGGCGGCCGCTCGGAGGTGCGGCAACGACACGCCGTGAGCCAAGTCGTTCTGTGCGACTTCCTCTCGATGTACCCGACCGTCGTCACGCTGATGCGGCTGTGGCGGTTCGTGATCGCCCGCGGCATGTCCTGGCGTGACAGCACGGCCGATACGCGCGCCTTCCTCGAAGCGGCGACCCTCGACATGCTGCGCGACCGCGAGGTGTGGAAGAGCCTCGCGACTCTCGTGCAGATCGAGCCCGATGGTCACGACATTCTGCCGGTTCGGGCGGTTTATCCGGGCAGCCCGTCCGCGACGATCGGGGCGAATCACCTTGAGGCCCCGCCGCTCTGGTTCACGCTGGCGGACTGTCTCGCCTCGAAAATCCTGACCGGGCGCACACCGAAGGTGATTCGCGCGATCACCTTCACCCCCGATGAGCCGCAATCCGGATTGAGGCCGGTCGCGATCAATGGCGATGCGCGGCTCCGCATCCACCCGGTCAGTCACGACTTCTACGAGGAGCTGATTCGGCGCCGGCAGAGCATCAAGGCCGAGCGGGATGCGGCCGAGCGTGCGGACCGGGACCGTCTTGACGCGAACCAGAACGCGCTGAAGATCGCGGCGAACGCGACGAGCTACGGCATCTTCGCCGAGATCATCGTCGACGAGCCGTCGCGCAAGCTGCAGTCAGTCGCAATTCACGGCGGGGCGGAAAAGCCGTTCACGAAGGCCATGCGCACGCGGGAGCGGCCAGGGCGCTACTTTCATCCCCTACTCGCCACGCTCATCACCGGGGCAGCGCGCCTGATGCTGGCGATCACCGAACGCTTGGCTACGGATGCCGGTTTGGATTGGGCCTTCTGCGACACGGACAGCATGGCGCTCGCGCGGCCGTCCGAGATGGACGAGGCGACCTTCTACGCCCGTGTTGACGAAGTGGTTGGCTGGTTCGCCTCTCTAAACCCGTACGGCTTTCCGGGATCGGTCCTGCAAGTGGAGAAGGTCAACGCCGCCCGCGACGGCTCCGGCCGGCGAGAGGCGCTGTTCTGCTTCGCCATTTCGGCCAAGCGCTACGTGCTGTTCAACGTCAACGCATCCGGCGCCCCGGTGCTTCGCAAGGCATCGGCGCACGGGCTCGGTCACCTCCGGGCGCCCTATGACGACTCGGACCCGGCACCGACCGTCCCTGCGCCGCAGGTGAGCCGGAAGGAACTCGGGGTGGAGCGCTGGCAGCATGATCTGTGGTGGACGATCGCGAGTGCCGCTTTGCGCAATCCGGTGCGCCAGATCTCGCTCGACTACCATCCGAAGCTGCAGCTGCCGGCGGTCTCACGCTACGCGGCGACCACGCCGAAGATCCTCGACTGGTTCAAGGGCTCCAATGCGAACAGGCCTTACGATCGTCAGGTGAGACCGTTCGGCTTCTTGARCGCGTTCACGGCCGTGGATGATCGCGCGGTCGTGGCCCCGTTTGATCGCGATCTCGTCTCCTCCACGCGCGCAGCCTTCGACCGGGACACGGGCGAGCGGATCGAGGTGAGCTGCCTCAAAACCTACGCGCACGCGCTGGCCGGCTATCATCTCAGCCCCGAGGCGAAGTTTGAGAACGGCCGGCCTTTCGATCAGGGGCGGACCGCTCGGCGGCGCGTTCGGGCCTGTGGGTTCGTGTTCATCGGCAAAGAGGCGAATCGGTGGGAAGAGGCATTCTACCTCGGCCCTGATCCAGATGCGGAAGTCGTCTACGGCAGCGCGCCAGACGGCCACTGGCGATTGCTGCAAGAACTGAAGCAAGCCAAGGCTTCGGTCGGTGAGCGCCGTTTAGCCGACGCACTCGGTATCTCGCGCGAGACGCTGCGAGGCTCGCTTACGGAGCGCTTAAAGCTCGGAGAGCGGGTGCGCGAAGTCACGACTGAGAGGCTTCCGGCATTCTGGGACGGGCTAAAGGACGAGCGGGAGAAGCGCGATCGAGTCAGCACCTGGCTAATGAACGAGATCGACCGCAACGGGCTGACGGCCGTGGCAGCTCGCTTTGGCTACGATCCAGCCAACTTGGCGGCGATCCGGGCTGGGCGTCGGACTGTCCCAAGTAGACTGCTGCCAATTATAACGGCGGCTATCGGCAATTAGAGAGGTTTTGCTATTCTGGCGTTGGGCGAATCAACGGAAACTGAGTTGATGTCCTGCCCTGGGTCAGGCCGCCAACACAGACAGATCAGCAGCGAAAGGCTGTATTCGTCATAAAGATTGATTCACTTAAATTGATAAGAGGGCGCAATGTTTTTTTGGTTAACACGTGTTGCAGCTATCGCCGCAATGGGATTAATTGTGCCGCTGTACTCAAGTCATGCTATTGCGAGGCAAAACGATCTTATAGGTCTCATAGGAGGAGCGACAATAGACGAGGCGCAGGCCAAGCTCCAACAAATGACGGACAAGACAGTCGGAGATTTTTTGGAGCAACTTAACCTCGATGCTAACGTGTTACTCAAAAGAGGAACGGATTCAGCTAATCTCCTTGAAATTCAGGCTGCCAATTCTATCGCAGGCATTGCTGCGAGCATTCGTACACAATTAAACAGAGATTTGGATATTAAGTTAGCAGACATAAGGGATCAAATCGCGCAGCCATTCCTCGTTCAGGCCATTCGTTTGCACGAAAGCATCGATCGGCTTCAGCAGCGAATAGTCGGCCTGGAAGACCTGATTGCATTGGACCTTCTCAACACGCCATTTTCGGATAACTCCCTGTATATAAGGCGTATATACGGTGGCGTTTTTGTTCAAAACAAGCCGGAAACCTATTATATCGATCTATTCGGTTTTCATTTCGGCGGCGATACTGCAAATATGAAAACTTCTTTTAAAATAACCATGAATGGGAAGGAACTTCCTGTCACTCGACAGATCCCTCCATAC
>NZ_JBFULT010000324.1:0-8594 GCF_054049755.1 Bradyrhizobium sp. P5_C11_2 | reverse complement strand
AGCGGATGCCGCCCGCGGTGAAATTGCCGTCGCCACGTACCGAGCCGGCGAGCGAGCGCACGTCGCCGGAGAAGGCGATGTCGTTCAGTTCCAGCGTCGAGCGGCTGGCGGCGTCATGCAGGGCGATGCGGCCGGTCAGGTTCAGCCGCTCGATGGCGAGCGAAGCGAGATTGAAGGTGCCGCTCGCGGTGGACGGCAGATCGACCCGTCCCCTGGCGTCGAGGCCGAGATCCACCGCCATGCCGTTGACCGTGAGCTCGGTGGCGCGCCACTCGCCGCGCATCAGCGAGCCCAGGCTGAACTCGACGTCGAGCTTGTCGGCACGCAGGCGGCCGAGATCGTTGTTGCCGCCGAAGGTGAGCGAGCGCAGCCGCAGCGTCGGCGCCGGCAACAGCCGCGCGTCGAGCTCGCCCGCGACCCGCACCGGCACGCCAATGATCCGGCTCGCCTCCGCCTCGAACTGGGGCCTGAACTGGTTCCAGTCGATGAAGTAAGGCCCGATCAGCGCGGCCAGCAGCGCTAAGATGAAGGCAATCGCCAATCCGAGCAGCGTCGTCTGCACGGGTCTCCCCTCGGCCAAACCGGCACCCGGGCCAAACCTTGACCGCAAAGGCTTCAGGCGCGCCGGAACAGTCCCTTATATAGGGGGAAGTGTGGCGAAGTCACAGCGACTGTTGCGCGCGGAGGTTAACGCCAAGCCGCCTCACCAGCTCGCCGGCAGCTGCTTCAGCCCGCGCAGCACGAAGGTCGGCCGCCATTCCGGGGTCTCGACGTCGTCGATGCGCAGATCCGGCAGCCGGCGCAGCAGCGTGGCGATGGCGATCTCGGCCTCGATACGGGCCAACTGGGCCCCCAGGCAGAAATGGATGCCGCCGCCGAACGACAGCGGCTTCACATTGGGCCGCGTGATGTCGAGCCGGTCGGGCCTGTCAGGATAGACCGCGGGATCGCGGTTGGCCGAGCCGAGCAGGCAAAGGACGGTCTCGCCCTTGGGGATGCTCTTGCCGCCGAGATCGTCGATATCCTCCAGCGTGACGCGGCCGGTCATCTGCACCGAGGAATCGTAGCGCAGGAATTCCTCGATCGCGCCCACCATCAGCTCCGGCCGCGCCTTGAGCAGCGCGAGCTGGTCCGGATTGCGGTGCAGGGCCAGCAGGCCGTTGCCGATCAGATTGACGGTGGTCTCGTGGCCGGCGCCGAACAGCAGGATGATGTTGGCGGTCAATTCCTCATTGGTGAGCTTGTTGCCGTCCTCCTCGGCCTGCACGAGCTGGGTGGTGAGGTCGTCGGCGGGATTGCGGCGGCGCAGTTCGAACAGCTGCTGGAAGTACATCTGCGCCATCATGTTGCCGGCGTTGCCCTTCGCGATCTCCTCGGGCGACAACGGCACGGGGTCGAGCAGCCGCCCGCCATCGCGCGAGCTCTTGTAGAACACCTCGCGGTGGTCCGCGGGGATGCCGAGCATGTCGCAGATGATGGTAATGGGCAGGCGGAAGGCGAAATCCTCGATCAGGTCCATGCGGCCGCGATCGATCACCGCATCGATGGCCTGGTCGACGATCTCCTGGATCCGCGGCCGCATGTCCTCGACGCGGCGGGCGGTGAAAGCCTTCACCACAAGGCCGCGCAGGCGGGTGTGGTCGGGCGGGTCGGATTGCAGCATCCAGTGGCTCATGCTGCGGAACACCGGCTCGTCCATGATGGCAGGGCTATAGCGGCGCTTGGAGCGCTCGACAAAGTCCTTGCCGAAGCGCTTGTCGCGCATCACGAGGCTGACATCGGCGTGGCGGCTGGCGACGAACTGGCCGAACGGCGTCACATGAATCGGATCGAGCGTGCGCAGCCGGTCGTAATGCGGATAGGGATTCCGGATGAAGTCCGGCGACAGCGGGTTGAACAACGGATCGCCGTTCGCAGGCTGCACTTGCTCGTTCATGGTGACCTCAAATCGGTTGCCGCATGACACGAATACGCCGGTCGTCCCAATGCCCGGCGTAACCATCCCTGGATTTATCAACTCGATACATTGTTGTATCGAGTTGCATTCTGCCCTAAACAGGACCGATGTCAAGGGTGAGAACCAGGCCGACCAGGGACGACACGCGCGACAGGCTGTTCGAGGCGGCGGCGCGCGTGTTCGAGGCGGACGGCATCGGCGGCGCCAGCATCGAGGCGATCGCGGCCGCGGCCGGCTTCAGCCGCGGGGCGTTCTATTCCAACTTCAAGAGCAAGGACGAGTTGATCATCGCCATGCTCGAGGACCATGTCGAGCAGTCGATCCGGCGCAACATGGACATCCTGGCGCAGCACGACAATCTCGACGATTTCATCGCCGCGCTGCGGACGATGGACCGCAGCCGGCAGGATCCGCTCGGCCGCTCGCCGCTGCTGCACATGGAGATGATCCTCTACGTCGCGCGCGCCGAGAAGCGCCGGCCCGAGCTCGCAAAACGCCTGCGCGCGCGGCGCAAGCTGATCGCCGACATCGTCGAGGCCACGCTGAAGAGCAACGCGAAGGGCGACACGCTGAACCCGCCATGGATGGCCTCGGTCGTGCTGGCGCTCGAGGACGGTTTTCGCCTGCACCGGCTGATCGATCCGGAGACGACGCCGGCCGACAGTTTCTTGCGCGCGATCACGGATTTGCGGCGCAGGACCGGATTGGCATCGCGCTGAAAGCGGCCGGAGCGTGTCCTCACATAAGCGGGATGTCCGCCTCCCAGCTCTGCTCGCTATTTTCCCGCCCGCGAAACGGCTCTGGATTCACCACCTGCTCCGTCGGAGGCGACGACGGCGCTTGGCCGGAACGGCGGATGGGCGGGCTGCGGCGCCGACAATTCCTGGCAATACATCCGATCGATGTTGCGCTGCATGAGCGCATAACAATCGCATGCGACCCTCTCGAGCCGCGCCCGATCGATCTCCATGAACCCGCGCCGGTCGGACGGGACGGCACCGGCCGCGCGTAGCTTGCTCATCGTCAGGGTCACTGTCGTCCGCCGCACCCCAAGCAATTGCGCAAGCGCCTCCTGCGTCACCGGAAGGGGATCATCGGGAACACGGTCGTGAAGCTGCAGGAGCCACCGCGCCATGCGGCGATCCACCCGGTGCAGGGCGTTGCAAGCGGCGACGTGCTGGAGCTGCAACAACACCGCGCGGGCGTGGACCTGCACGACATTCCTGATGGCGGCGCTTTGCGCATAGGCCGCCCGAAATCTGGTGGCGGAAATCATCGACGCCGTGCCGGCCACGCGAGCAACCGCGGTCACGGATGAAAGCGACGGGCCGAGCACGGAGAACGAGGCCAGGGCGCCTTCCCGTCCCATCAAGGTCGTTGCGACCGATTGCCCGTCCGGCATATCGAGCATGAAGGCGATTGCGCCGCTATGGGGAAAATAAACCGGGTCGAGCTCATCGCCTGACCGCACCAGGACGGCATCGGGTTCGAACGAGACCTTCTGGAAATACGGCGTCAGCAAGCCGAGATCCGCCGGCGGCAACGCCGCCAGCAGGCGGTTCCCGATGCCGGTGCGGTGGGCGGTCACGATGCTTTCTCGTGAACGAGCACCCAATGAACGACGGTATCCATTCATTTCATCCAAGATGATTATCCGAAATACGAATTACCGAACGAAACCATCCAAACAGAGCCATCAGTCGAGATCAAGCACGGATAATTGCGGAGAGCTTGCCGGCGTTCTCACCGCGGAAACAGGATGCTGCAATCATCATACTATTGACGACGTCGCAGCCGAGCTCGGCCAGCATCTTGCGCTGCCCCGCGGGTCTCGACGCCTGGCGCTAGCGATTGCGCTCGCTCTTGGTCGTGGGCAGCGGACAATTCGTACAGACGCTATCGTCGCACATCCGGCAGATCGTGAAGCGATCCAGCTCGGAGGTGTCCTGCCTTGCCAGCAACTCACGGATCAGCGCGCCAAGTCGCTTCGTGTCGGCCGGAGACAGCGCCTCCAGAAGCGACGCGACGGCTGAAATCCGGGAAGCCATCAGATCGTTCCGGGTCGCGGCGCCCGTGGCTGTCAGGTACAAGGCGACCTCCCGGCCGTCCTTTCCCGGCCGGCGTTCGACAAGCCGATCGGAAACCAGACGGTCCACCAGCCGGACGGTTCCGGAATGCGACAGGCCCAGGATCCGCCGGAGCTTGTCGTTGGTCATGCCCTGGCCATACCCAATGACGACGAGCGCGGCAGGCGTCTCGCCGCCGCGGCCGATGACCTCGCGGGCGCTCTGCTCGATACGATCCATGACCGCGAGCGAGAGCGCCCCCAGCAAATTCGCGATTCCAGTTTCCATGCGTCGAACAATATGTGCGGAGCGCACAAAAAACAACTTGACCATATATGTGCGCTGCGCACATATATGAGGGAGCAACGCTGAGATGGAGAATGGCGATGACTATCCGGAGCACGGCACAACCGCTGCCGCATGCAGGCGGCAGCGAACCGGTCCTGAAATACGTGCAGGGCAACGGAGTGCGGTTCGCCTATCTCGAACAGGGGGACGGCCCCCTCGTCATGTTCATGCACGGCTTTCCCGACAACGCATGGTCGTATCGAAAGCAACTGCAGGTCTTCGCGGATGCGGGGTATCGCGCAGTCGCACCGTTCCTGCGCGGCTATGCGCCGACCGAGATCCCGGCGGACGGAGTTTTCGATCCCATCGCACTGGGCAAGGATCTCGAGGCGCTCATTGCGGCGCTGAGCGACGACGGACAGGCACGCGTCGTCGGCATGGATTGGGGCGGCACGTCGACCTTTCAGGCGCTGGCCACGGCGCCATCGGCGATCAAGGCCGCCGTGGTCATGAACACCGCCCACCCGATCACATTTTCAAGCATCAGGCGGGATCCCGACGCCGTGCGATCCATCTTCCATTTCTATTTCTTCCAGTTGCCCGGCGCCGACACGGCGGTGAACATCGAGGGCCTCCCCTTCGTCGATTATCTCTGGAAGCTGTGGTCGCCGACATTCAGGAACGACGAGCATCTCCGCTCGGTCAAGCAGACGCTCTCCTCTCCCGGCACAATGGCGGCGGCGCTCAAATATTATGGTGGCCTGTTCAATGCGGGATTTGCGGGCCGGCTGCCGATGAACGAGATGCATACGCCGACGCTGACGATCTATGGCGGCAACGATCCGACCGCGAAATATTCGGTGAAGGAAGAGCCGCTCTTCAAGGGGTCGCACAAGCGTATCGTCCTGCCCGATGTCGGGCACTTCCCGCATCTCGAGCGTGAGGCCGAAGTCACCGGCCTGATCATGGACTGGTTCAAGACGCACGCACCTGACTGAAGGCGTGGCCACAACATCCTTTCAAGTTATCCGACCGGGAGTGCACGCGCGATGGACGCCAAGACACAGCAGCAACACGCCGAGACGTTTCACGCTCTTCACCGCAAGACAGATCCGCTCGTCCTGTTCAACGCCTGGGACGTCGCCACCGCCAAAGCCATTGCGAAGACCTCACCGGCCATCGCGACCAGCAGCGGGGCGGTGGCGTCCGCACTCGGATACGCCGATGGAGAAAATGTCCCGCTCGATATGGTGACAGGCCTGGTGTCGCGGATGACCGCAGCCGTCCCGGTTCCGGTATCAATCGACCTGGAGGCAGGATATGGCGACACGCCGGATGCCGCAGCGAAGGCGGCGACCGGGATTTTGCAAGCCGGCGCCGTCGGCATCAATATCGAGGACGGGCTATCCGGAGGAAAGCGACAGCTTGTCAGTCCCGAACGGCACGCTGCGAAGATCAAAGCCGTGCGGGGCGCCGCGCAAGACCTCGGAATTCATCTGTTCATCAATGCGAGAACCGATCCGTTTCTGCTGAAATTCGGATCGCCGGACGAATGCCTGAACGAAGCGGCAAGGCGCGCGAAGGTTTATGCCGACGTCGGCGCCGATGGAATTTTCGTACCCGGCCTCACCGACCTCGCGCTCATCGAGAGGTTGGTTCAACTCACGCCTCTGCCGGTCAACATCATGGTGACGCAAGGCGTCCCCGAAATCCCGGAGTTGGCCCGCGTCGGCGTCCGGCGCGTGAGCCTCGGGCCGTGGCCCATGATGGCGGCAATGCGCGTCATTGCACAGGCCGCCGCCACGGTCGCCGCGAGCCAGCAATACGGCTCGTTCCTGCAACCGAATGGCTGAGCCTGGACATCAGCCGCCCAAGGTAGCGCCCTAGGCCGACCGCTTCACCGCAACCCCGCCGGCCGGCACCACGTCGAGCCGCCCCAGCATCGCCCTCGCCTGCTCGGCGCAGTGCTCGATCAGCCAGCGCTCGAAGGCGACCGGCGGAAGTGCGGGTGCATAGAGAAAACCCTGCACGACGTCGCAGCCGAGCTCGGCCAGCGTCCTGCGCTGGCCCTCGGTCTCGACGCCTTCGGCGACGACGGTCATGCCGAGGCCCTGCCCCACGCGCACCACGGCGGTGGCGATCGCGAGCGCGCCGGCGTCTTTCTCGATATCGCGCATAAAGCTGCGGTCGATCTTCAATTCGCGGATCGGCAGATGGGCAAGCCGGCTCAGGCTCGAATAGCCGGTGCCGAAATCGTCGACCGAGAGCCCGACACCGAGATCGCGGATCGCATGCATCGTCTCGAGCGCGGCCGCGCCATCCTGCATGAACGTGCCTTCGGTGATCTCGAGCATCAAGGCGGCCGGCGGCAGTTCGTGCTCGGCGAGGACATCGGCCAGCCGCGCGGCAAGGGCGACGCTGCGGAAATTGAGCGGGGAGAGGTTCACCGACACGCAGGGGATGTTGAGTCCGGCGCGGCGCCAGCTCGCCATCTGGCGGCAGGCCTCGCGCACCGACCACAGCCCGATGTGCTCGATCAGTCCGCACTCCTCCGCCAGCGGGATGAATTTGGCCGGCGAGACATCGCCGAGCGCGGCATCATGCCAGCGCGCCAGGGCCTCGACGCCGTGGATGGCGCCGTCGCAGCTGCGGATCTGCGGCTGGTAGCTGAGCGTGAGCGCGCCCTCCGCGATGGCGCGACGCAGCGCCGCGATCAGCGCCAGCCGCTGCTCGGCCAGCCCGTTCATCTCGGCGCTGAAGAGACGATGGGTCGAACGTCCGGCCTGCTTGGCCATGTACATGGCGGCGTCGGCCTGCTGCATCAGCGTGTCGATGTCGGTCGCATGATCGGGATAGAGGCTGATGCCGATGCTCGCCGACATCTGGATCGGCCTGGATCCAAGCCGCAACGGCGCAGCCAGCGCCTCGGTGATCCCGGTCGCGACACGCCCGGCGCTCTCGGCGTCGCGATGCGGCAGCAGCACGACGAATTCGTCGCCGCCGAGCCGTCCCAGGATATCTTCGGGCCCGATCTGCTCGCGCAGGCGCTGCGCGAGCTGGATCAGGAGCTCGTCGCCGGCGGCGTGGCCGAGGGTGTCGTTGACGTCCTTGAAATGGTCGACGTCGAGGAAGGCCAGCGCGACGTGGCCGCCGGTCGGACAGGCGTCGATCGCGGTCGTGATCAGGTGCCGCAGCTGCGCGCGGTTCGGCAGCCCGGTGAGAATGTCGTGATAGGCGAGCCGCGCGATCTCGGCGCGCGCCTCCTTGCGCTCGATCGCGAAGGCTCCGAGGTTGACGCAGGCGTCGACAATGCGCCGGTGCCAGCGGCTCGGCCCACGCGGCTCGCGATAATAGAAGGCGAAGGTCGCGATGACACGGCCGTCCTTGGATTTGACCGGGGTCGACCAGCACGCGCGCAGGCCGATCGCGAGCGGCATTGCCTTATAGGGCTGCCAGCGCGGATCGGTCTCCAGATCAGTCGCCAGCACCGGCTCGCCGTAGAAAGCGGCGGTTCCGCAGGAGCCGACATTGGGCCCGATCGCGATGCCGTCCAGTGCGCGGGAATAATCCTCGGGCAGGCTCGGACCGCCGAGCGGATGGACTAGGCCCGCGGCATCGACGTGAAGCAGCGAGCAGACCACGTCGGGCGCGATCTCCTCGACGCGGCGGCACAGCCGGTCGGCGATCTCGGCGATCGGAACCTCGTCGGCCAGCGCAGCCATGATGAGCTGCTGGAGCGAGCGCAACTGCTTGGTCTCGGTGATGTCCTCGAGCAGCGCGAAGATGTGCTTGACCCGGCCCTTCTTGTCGCGGAAGGCCTCGATCCGGGCGCAAACCCAGATCTCCTCGCCGTCCTTGTCGTAGGCGAGCAGCTCGACCTCACCGCCGCGGCCGCCATGCATCAGGCGCTTGAGTAGCCTGACAACGGCTGCGCGATCGGTATGGCGACCGGTGATGAGCTCGGCCGCACGGCGTCCTTCGGCTTCGTCGCTCGTATAGCCGAACAGCGTCGTGAAGGCCGAATTGACGTAGCGGATGTTCTGTTCGACGTCGGTGACGATCACGGCGCGGTTGGTCCGGTCGGACACGGTGTCGAGAAGCCCGATCCGCGCGCGGCGCTCGGCCTCGGCGGTGACGTCGCGGGCGAACACGATGTGATGGACCGCGCCGTCGATGGTCGCGGAAGACAGCGACACGAGCGCCCTGATCCGGCTGCCGTCGCGCCGCACGAGGCTGATCTCGTCGCGAAAATCCGCAACCGGATCGGCGTGAAGGCATTTGAG
>NZ_JBFULT010000323.1:0-8684 GCF_054049755.1 Bradyrhizobium sp. P5_C11_2 | reverse complement strand
CTCAGTGCGCCGTAGGTCTTGTAGGCGAGCTTCATGGCCGGAAACACAGTGCCGGACTGGAGCGTAACGTCCCCCGCCTCGAAGATCTCGTAGTCGCGTTGCGCCGTCATGCCCAACTCCCGCCCACACGGCGGCAGAACGCGCCGCGGTCTGGACAATGCATCGATCGTGCCGAGCCCCCTACGGACGCATCGTTGCGCCACGCTTAATAACTGTACCGCAAGTACAGTTATTAAGTCAAGGCAAGGGAATCGCTGCTCGTCCAAAAGCAATCATTGGCGTGGGCAACAGCCCGCGACCGCACCCCAGCGAATGAGAAGAAGTAGCCTCAATACAATGGCCGGGTCTTGACGAGACATCGTCTCACGCTAAGGTAGCATCATTTCCTGCGGCACGCGGAAGGACTATTCGTTCTTCAGTGTCGCGCCTTCATTGCCACTGCTTACGCTACCGATGTCAATTTTTTGAAAGATTATGGATAGACTCTCTTGACAGACGTTGACCCAGCAGGTGCGACGCCCCAGGCGCCGGCCACTCCGCAGCAAGATCCGGCGACAACCGCGGAAAAGCTTTTGATGCGTCGGATCGAACTTTCGGCCGCGCCCATCGGTCGTATGATCAACGTCATCAGCTTGATTGCCGGAATCATTGCCGTCGCAGTCATTGGTTCAGTCATCACACTGGCGATTATCGGCAAGGACATACCGGATCAGCTGTCCAACTGGGGCGGAATCATCCTGGGCTTCTATTTCGGCCAGTTCATCAACCTGGTCAAAGACTACATGGGCATCATCCAAACCGGACAGGGCGGGACGCGCAGTGCGTAGTATTCGCCGGAGATGCATCGCCGGTTTCTTTGTCGCGCTGACAATCTGGGTTGCGGGATTCGGTCGAACCCTGGCCCAAGATTGCCAGGGCGGCACGACGAGGGTCGCCCACCGTACCTTCTTTTCATCCGCTTACGCAGGGAGGCTGGCAATTGCCGTCAATGCCGCAAGCAAGGAGAGAGCGCGAGCCGCCGAAAGCTATTGTGTTCTGAACGAGCAGTATGGATCAATGGCGCAGGTAAGGCCGCGCTACGATCAAATCTATCTCGTGTTCAACAACCAGCCGGTGGTTTCGCCCGAAAACGCAGAGACATCCTTTCTAGGCATCCAGGTCAAGAAGCAATCCGAGGATGGCATATCGTCCGTGACAATGCGACGGGAGGGAGACAGTTGGATCGATCGTCCGCTTGACCGAAGATACGCTACTCGACAGTTCACGAGACGAGGCGATGACACCACCGTGGTAGCACAAGCGCACCAAAGGACCCAGGTTGCCTCGACCATGATCACATCGGATCTGCTGGCAGGATTTACGGATGCGGCCGAGCAGGAGTTTGCCGGGCGGGTGAATGGAAGTGTTCACGGCGCAGTGCGGCCTCGGGACGGCGTAGGTCCCAAGCGAACATGGGATTACCGCGAGCGACTGACGTTTGTCGGCGGTCAGCTTCCCGGCAGTTCACCTCCTTTCAGCGTGACCGCGATCTGGATCTCCTTTGCGCAGCGCTCGACAGGACAAGGATTATGGACGCCGGATAGAAGGGTGGTGACTGGAATCCGTCGCGGCGGCGCCAGCGAGATGGACATCGAAATGTTCGGCTCGAACCCCGAAATTCCGTCCTACCGTTATCTCGTAAAATTTGCGAACTGACGGCCATTTCCCGACTTCGCGATCTCCGACCGAGCAGGCGCCTCAGGCGATAGCCGCGATATATCGCGCCACCGACGCCGCGAACGCAGCCTTGGCCCCAGTGGCGATGTTGCGGTCCCACCAGGCGCCGTAGATGCGGTCGAAGGCAAGCGGCTCGACCGCCGCCGCGATCCGCCGCACCGCAGCCGCGTTGAGCGGCATGTAGTTCGGATAGGAGTACATGAAGCTGACGAAGCGGCGGTCCATCGTCACCTGTGCGATGTCGCCGGTGAGCAGTGCGCCCTTGCCGTCAGCGCCCCGCGTCCAATGCAGCATGGTGGCGCCGGCGAAGTGACCGCCGGTGCGCAGCAGCAGCACCTCGTCCGAGATGCGATACTCATCGCCGGTCCAATGCACGATCGCGGAATGCGGCCGCGTCACCCATTCGCGATCATCCGCGTGCAGATAGACCGGGATTCCGCCGAAGGCATCGCTCCAGTCGGCAAGCGCGCCAAAATAATGCGGATGCGAGATCGCGATCGCTTTCAGCCCGCCGAGCGAGCGCACATGCGCGATCGCCTCCGGCGTCGCCAGCGGCACGCAGTCCCACATCACGCAGCCCTCCGCGAGCGGCACCAGCAGGGCGCGCTGGCCGATGGCAAAGCTCGGCTCGAGTGCAAGGCCGGTGAGACCGAGATCATCGCGCCAGACCAGGCGATGGCTTTCCGCCAGAGCCTCGCGGGTGAGGAAGGTCTGTCCCTTCCAGTTCACGAATTGCCGTTCGTCCTCGCAGATCGGACAGGAGGCAGGCGGATGTCCGCTGTCCGGGAATTGCGCGCCGCAGGTTTCGCAGGTCCAGAGGGGCATGGCCAGGATCCGAAAGAGGCTGGGACGGCGTGAAGTGACATCGCCGCGCGGACGCAAGTGGGGAGAAACCAAATTTGTCAACGCAGGTTACGTTCTGGTCTAGGCCGGCGCAATTGGCCGGACATCACGATCAGTTTCGCGCTCGGCAGCCGGATCGCGGAGTGGATTGGCTACGGCCCGACCTTCCGGCTGCCCGGCGGCTTCGGCCTCGCGTCGATGGCGCTGTGGCTGGCATTCGGGGCTGCGGTGAAGAAGTATCGAGGCTCGCCGCCGGGGGGACGTCACGGCGCCAACTGCTTTTGCAATTCGGGCAAGGCTGCGGCACCTGGTCGCGGTCTTAACGCGTCATCGCGAGTGGCTTTTCACGCAATCGGGCGCTTTTGCCGCTTGCGGCGCATCGGTGCGAAGATACAACCTGCAACACATCGCAACGAACCTTCCTTCTCGATCGATGATCCAGCCTCAACTCTCGTTCGATGGCGACCCGAATGGCCTGGCCTATGAAAGATGGCGCGAGCAGTTTTGCCGCCAGGTGGCGAACGTCGATTTCGTTCCGATCGGGGATGAGCGCGTTCACCGGGCCATCTCGCCGGCCATTCTTCCCCGCCTCAGACTCTCGGCCTCATTCGGCACCCCGATGTCTTTCGTGTCGTTGGGGACGAACGACGAATTGGTGATTACGACGTCGCCGAATTCGGCGTTGAGCGGGGCCATGGGAAAACGTCCGCTGGAGGTCGCTGCCGGCGACATCACGATAGGTGACCCCTCGATCAAGGGCGCCCACATCACCCAGATCACGCATGGCAATTTCCAGACCGCGCTGCTGCCGCGCAAGGCGCTGCTGCGCGCGTGCCCGAACGCCGAGGACCTGATCGCGCAATCGATCCCCGGCGCCAATCCGATCACGTCGATGTTCCTGCGATACTATGACCTCGCCCATACATATGCCGACAAGCTCGCGCCCGCGGAGCTCGACGCCGTCTCGCAGCATTTGTTCGACCTCGCCGTGCTGATGATCGGCGCGCGCGGCGATGTCGCCGAGGAGGCGCGCATGCGCGGCCTTGCGGCGGCGCGTTTCGAAACCCTCAAATCCGACATCCTGGCGCAGCTGGACAATCCCGCGCTGTCGCTCACCGTCCTTTCAGCCGCGCACCGGGTCAGCCCGCGCACCATCCAGCTGCTGTTCGAGCAGGCCGGGATCACGTATAGCGGCTTCGTGCTGGAACAGCGGTTGCTGCGTGCCGAGCGGCTGCTTCGAAATCCTGCCATGCGCACGCGCAAGATCATCGAGATCGCACATCTCGCGGGATTTCACGACGTATCCTACTTCCATCGTGCGTTTCGCCGCCGCTTCGGACAGACGCCCGACGACGTCAGGAAGCTCGCCGGCGGCGCCGGCTAGGGAAACGCCGCCGCGACGCCGCCGAAACGGCGCCCGACCTACGTCCCAAAGTTCTTCTGGATCGCCTTGTCGAGCGTCTCGCCGCCGACGAAACGCTGGCGCAGCTCGCGCTTGAGCAGCTTGCCGCTCGGATTCTTCGGCAGGCTGTCGACGAAGATGACGCGCTTCGGCACCTTGAAATGCGCCATCTGGCCGGCGCAATGCGCGATGACGGCGTTCTCGTCCAGCTTCTCGCCGGTCTTGACCACGACAATCGCGGTGACCGCCTCGATCCAGCGCGGATCGGGCAGCCCGACCACGGCAACCTCGGAGACCGCGGGGATGCGGTAGACCATCTCCTCGACCTCGCGGCTCGCGACATTCTCGCCGCCGGTCTTGATCATGTCCTTGACGCGGTCGACCACGGTGATGTGGCCTTCGGCATCGACTGTGGCGAGATCGCCGGAGTGAAACCAGCCACCGGAAAACGCCGCCGCGGTCTTGACGGGGTCATTGTAATAGCCGGACAGCAGATGCGGCGAGCGGTGCACGATCTCGCCGACCTCACCGACTTTCACGTCCTCCATCGCCGTGTTGACCACGCGCGTCTCGACATTGAGCACGGGCTTGCCGGCCGAGCCGGCCTTGCGCAGCTGGTCCTCCGGGCGCAGCACGGTCGCGAGCGGCGCGATCTCGGTCTGGCCGTAGAAATTCCAGAATTTGACGGCGGGCAGGCGGCGCTGAAGTTCGAGCAAGACTTCCACCGGCATGATCGAGGCGCCGTAATAGCCTTTTTGAAGCGTCGACAGATCGGTCTTGTCGAAATTCGGCGAGCGCAGCATCGCGATCCAGATCGTCGGCGGCGCGAAGAAGGAGGTGATCCTGTGGGCCTGGATCAGCGCCAGAATGTTGTCGGCGGTCGGCTTGCCGGTGATCACGCCGGAGGCGCCGAGATAGATCTGCGGCCCCAGGAAGACGTCGAGCTGGGCGCAGTGATAGAGCGGCAGTGCATGCAGGAACTTGTCGTCCACGCTCATGCCGCCGTCGATGATGCAGCTGACATACTGCCACATCACGGCCTCATGGGTCAGCATCGCGCCCTTGGGCAGCGACTCCGTGCCGCTGGTGTAGACGATCTGCGCGAGGTCGCGGCTGTCGACGGACGCCTCCAGGAACGAGCCGTCGGCATGAAGCAGATCGTCGAAGGTGGTGAGGCCCGCGGGCGCCGTGGCGGGGTCCTCGCCCGGCAGCCAGATCAGCTTCTCGACCGCGCAGTCCCTGGCGCTCGCGGCCTTCGCCGGTTCGACGAAATCAGGACCGGTCGCGAGCAGCTTTGCGCCGGAACTCTTCAGGATGAAATTGATCTCGTCCGGATTGAGCATGAAGTTGACCGGCACCAGCACCGCGCCGATCCGCGCCACCGCGAAGCGCAGCGCCGCGAACGCGTGCGAGTTGCGCGAGAGCACGGCGAGGCGATCGCCCTTCTTCACGCCAAGACCGAGCAGGCCACGGCCGAGCCGGTTGCAGATCGCGTCCAGCTCGGCAAAGCTCCAGCTCACGCTGCCGCAGCTCACGGCGAGCTTGTCCGGCTCGCGCCCCGCTGAGCGGCGCAGGAGATCGCCGATGGAATGCTCGCGGGCCTTCGAGATGGTGGCTGCGGTGTCGCTCGACATTTCTACTCCCCAAGATTTGCAATTTGCGCGAAGCGTAGTCGGCGCTGTCGGCCGGGTCAAATTGCCTGCACGCTGGCGTCATGACGCAAGAATTTGCTCCTCAACGGGGCAAATTTGGGCTGGTGCACCAACTAAGAATATCGGGGGAAATGCCATGTATCGGATCGCGCGCGCCGCCTTTGCGGCCGGGCTGCTATCTGCGTTTCTCATCGACGCGTCGTCCGCCCAGCAGACCCCGCTCAAGATCGGCGTGCTCTCCGACTTCTCCTCGGTGTATTCCGACATCGGAGGCCAGGGGAATGTCGAGGCCACCAAGATGGCGATCGAGGACTTTGGCGGGCAGATGTTCGGCAAGTCGATCGACATGGTCTCGGCCGACGTGCTCAACAAGCCCGACGTCGCCTCCACCATCGCCCGCAAATGGTGGGAGACCGAGGGCGTCGATATGATCATCGACCTGCCGACCTCGGCCACCGCGCTGGCGGTGATGGAGCTGTCGAAGCAGTACGAGAAGATCATGATCGTGACGGACGCGGCGAGCTCCGACATCACCGGCAAGTCCTGCTCGCCCTACACCGCGCACTGGACCTACGACACCTATGCCAACGCCCACACGGTCGGCAGCGCGATCGTCAAGAATGGCGGCGATACCTGGTTCTTCCTCACCGCCGACTACGTGTTCGGCCATTCGGTCGAGCGCGACACCGGCGACGTGGTGAAGGCGGCCGGCGGCAAGGTGCTCGGCGGCGTCAAGCATCCGCTCAACACCGCCGACYTCTCSTCGTTCSTGCTCCAGGCCCAGGCCTCCAAGGCCAAGATCATCGGGCTCGCCAACGGCGGCGGCGACACCATCAACGCGATCAAGCAGGCCGGCGAATTCGGCATCGTCGCCGGCGGACAGAACCTGGCTGCGATCGTGATGTTCATCTCCGACGTGCACAGCCTCGGCCTGAAGCTCGCGCAGGGCCTGATCATCACCGAGGCCTATTACTGGGACCTCAACGACAGGACCCGCGCCTTCGGCAAGCGTTTTCTGGAGCGCGTCAAGCGCATGCCGACGATGAACCAGGCCGCAACCTACAGCGCGACGCTGCACTACCTGAAGGCCGTGCAGGCCGCCGGCACGAAGGACACCAAGACGGTGATGGCGAAGATGCGCGAGCTGCCGGTGCGCGATGCCTTCACCGACAACGGCAGCTTGCGCGAAGACGGCCGCATGGTGCACAGCATGTACCTGTTCCAGGTCAAGAAGCCCGAGGAGTCGAAGGGCCCGTGGGATTATTACAAGCTGCTCGCCGAAGTGCCCGCCGACCAGGCGTTCCGGCCGCTGAAGGACGGTAGCTGCCCGCTGGTGAAGTGAGGCAGGCAAGGTGCGTAGGGGGTTAGCGCAGCCTAACCCACCTCTTGCGTTTCCGCCGACACGGAAGTGGTGGGTTACGCCGAGCGAACTGCGGTTCGCACAGCCGCGGGGCTAACTCCCCCCCGAAGCCCGGTGCAGTCGCGCGCGAACGAAGCGATCAAGGCGCGGCAGCCGCAATGCCTCATGGTTGCCGTTTCAATTTTTTACAATTTGTAATATACATCACACGTGTGCGCCACCGACTACGGCAAGATCGAGGCGATCGGATACGTTCCGAACTGACGCCCGGCAAATCACTCCACAAGTTTTCATTGCACATCAATTCATTCGCCACCCGATCGGGAGGGACTATGACCTTACGCCGCGCAATATTGTTTGCGACTGTCGGCCTCGTCACCACCGGCGCGCTCGCCGCCGGCCTCGATGACTATGTGATGGTGACTTACAACACCCAGGGCACCAAATGGGGAACGGACATCAGCTCGCTCATGCTGAAGGACGCCTACCAGGTCGTCGCCGTGCAAGAGGCCGGCCCCAAGCCCGACATGTGGGGCACTGGCAAAGTCGTGAACACTGAAAAATGCACGGACTCCTCGGGTCACACCGAGACTTTCCAGGTTCTCCAATACGCATGGAACAACGGGAAGAAGCCAGCCTCCGTCTTCTTCCTGAATTCCGATACCATTGGGCACAGGGTCAATGCCGCCTTCGCCGTGGACGCGACGATATCTCCCACGAGCGCGACGATTATCTGTCCCCAGCAAGACAACACGAAAAAGGGGACGCCCGGCCGTCCGATCCTGGGGATCACGATGCCGAACCATGCGATGTACTTCACGATGCATGCGGGATCGTACGGCAACAATCAGTATAACGATGCCGACAATATCGTGTCGGCGGTGACCAACCTGTTGAAGGACAAGAGCACCTGCTGGGCTATCCTCGGTGATTTCAACCGAGAACCTGAGCAACTGAAAAACGTGACAAAGGATCAGCGCGTCAACACCGGACAGCCGACCCATATGGGCGACACTCCACGCGAACTCGACTACATGATCGTGCGCAGCCAACAATGCAGGGGAGATCTCCTTGCCGAACGCCTGAATGGAAAAGGCTCGGACCACATCCCTGTGGGGTTCAAAACCAAGAAATAGCCGCGGGCGAGCGCGCGAAGCCTCATCATTGGGCTGCGCGCGATTCAGAGCTTGTGCCCCCTCTGGCGCAGCGCCTCGATGAGGCGCTGCTTCAGCTCGTCGGCGGCTTTCTGGCTGACGTCCTGGCCGATTTGCGCGCTGGCCTGCGCCAGCGCATCCGACTTCTCCAGAAACTTCCGCCCCACAGGCTGGGCGTAGAACGCCTCGATCTGGCGCAGCTCGTCGACGGTGAAGACCGCGGCGTAGAGGGCCGCGATCTGATCGATCATCGAGGCGACGAACGGCGCGTAGATCTCGGATCCGGGCGCCGTCATAGCATCATAGTCGCGCTCGATCTCCGGCCTGTCCTGGGCGACCACGGGCCGGAGCTTGAGCAGGAGCTGCGGCAGCAGCACGCGATACTGATCGGCGATCCTCAGCGTGACCACGAGCTTGCGTGCCGCAGTCATCGCCTCGGGTGAGGGCGTTTGCGCCGCCGCACCGCAGACGAGGAGCAGGAGAGCCCCGGCAATCGTCAACAAGCGTCTGCTCATGGACCTCTCCGTGAGACGGCGACTGGCGTCACGATGCTTTCA
>NZ_JBFULT010000322.1:0-8685 GCF_054049755.1 Bradyrhizobium sp. P5_C11_2 | reverse complement strand
GCGGGCGCGCGCGTGCGGCCACCGTAGGAATAGACGGCCTTGATCCCCGCGCGCGCGATCTCTGCCGCGAGCAAGCTCGCGTCAAGCGTTCCGCCCAGAATGAGGGCGTGCGTCATGGCTGATCCCTGGCTGACCATCATCGGTATCGGCGAAGATGGCCTTGCAGGGCTGTCGGAAGCAAGTCGAAAGGCGCTTGCCAAGGCAGAAACGATATTCGGCGGCGAACGTCATCTTGCGCTGGCCGGCGTGACTAGTCGTGGCCGCGCGTGGCCGGTACCATTCGATGCGGATGTCGTGCTGAGCTGCCGCGGCCGGCCGACCGCGGTGCTCGCCTCCGGCGATCCGTTCTGGTACGGCGCCGGCGCGGGCCTTGCCGAGAAACTCGACGCGGGCGAATGGATCGCATATCCGGCCCCGTCAACCTTCTCGCTCGCCGTCGCGCGGCTGGGCTGGCGGCTCGAATCCGTCACCTGCCTCGGACTCCACGCCGCGCCGTTCGAGCGCCTCGTGCCGCATCTCGCGCAAGGTGCGCGGATCATCTGTCTCGTGCGTGACGGCAAGGCGGCCGGCGAACTCGCAAAATGGCTGAGCGAGCGCGGGTGGGGTGCGTCGGCATTCTGGACCCTCGCCGCGCTTGGGGGGCCGCGCGAAACCATCGCTGAGCATCGGGCCGACGGCCTTGCGGGCGATTTCGCTGGAAACCTCGTCGCGGTGGCGATCGAGGCAAGGGGAGGCCAAGGCATTTCCCGCAGCTCGGGCCTTTCGGACGATCTCTTCGTTCACGACGGCCAGATCACCAAGCGGCCGATCCGTACGCTCGCACTCTCCGCGCTGGCGCCACGTCCCGGCGAACGGATGTGGGATATCGGCGCCGGTTCGGGCTCGATTTCGGTCGAGTGGACGCTGTGCGGTGGGACCGCGATTGCGATCGAAATGCGTGAGGATCGTGCCGCCAACATCCGCAGCAACGCGGCGGCGTTTGGACTTGCGCATCGGATCGACGTCATCGCAGGGAATGCACCCGAAGCTCTGGCCGCGCTGGAGACCCCGGATGCCGTCTTCATCGGTGGCGGCCTCGACAGCGCAATGTTCGATGCCGTCTGGTCGCGCCTCACGCCGGGCACACGGTTCGTCGCGCACGCCGTGACGCTGGAGACGGAAGCGCTGCTCGGCGAGCTGCACCAGCGTCATGGCGGCGAGTTGATGCGGGTCGAGATCGCGCATGCCGGCCCGCTCGGCCGCTACCGGTCCTGGGAAGCGGCGCGGCCGGTGGTGCAGTGGAGTGTGGTCCGATGAAGGTCGCTGGGCTCGGGTTCAAACGGGACGTCACGCTGGCCTCGTTGCGCGAGGCGCTTCTGGCGGCTGGCGGTCCCGCAGGCCTTGCGGCGGTGGCAACGGTCAGCGACAAGGCCGACGCGGAGGTGCTGAAGCTGCTCGCGCGCGAATGCGGGGTGCCGATCAAGGCTGTTCCGCCCGACGTGCTCGCGGGCGTCACGACGGCGACTCAGTCAAAGYGGGTCACGGAAATGTTCGGCACGGGATCTGTCGCCGAAGCTGCGGCACTTGCGGCAGCCGGGCCCGGCGCGCGGCTGATCGCGACGCGGGTGGTCTCACGGGATCGGACCGCGACGGCGGCGATCGCGGAAGGAGACGGCGCATGACGGTGCATTTCATCGGCGCAGGACCGGGCGCTCCCGATCTGCTGACGTTGCGTGGGCGCGACCTGATCGCCGCTTGTCCGGTCTGCCTCTATGCCGGCTCGCTGGTGCCCGAAGGCGTGCTGGCGCATTGCCCGCCGGGCGCGCGGATCGTCAACACCGCGCCGCTGTCGCTTGACGAGATCATCGCGGAGATCTCTTCCGCGCATGCGGAAGGCAAGGACGTCGCGCGGCTGCATTCCGGAGATCTCTCGATCTGGTCGGCGATGGGCGAACAGCTCCGCCGCCTGCGCGCGCTCAACATTCCCTGTACGGTCACGCCGGGCGTGCCGGCGTTCTCGGCAGCGGCAGCAGCCCTCGAAGCCGAGCTGACGCTGCCCGGTCTTGCACAGTCCGTGGTCCTGACGCGCACGCCGGGCCGTGCCAGCGCGATGCCGGAAGGCGAGAAGCTCGCCGCCTTTGCCGCCACCGGCGCGGTGCTTGCCATCCACCTGTCGATCCATCTGCTCGACAAGGTCATCGCCGAGCTCACGCCGCATTACGGCGCGGACTGCCCGGTCGCCATCGTCTGGCGCGCGAGCTGGCCCGACCAGCGCATCGTCCGCGCCACGCTGGCGACGCTCGATGCGGCCGTGGATCGCGAGCTCGAGCGCACCGCGCTCATCCTGGTCGGCAAGACGCTGGGCTCGGCGGATTTTTCCGAGAGCCGCCTTTACGCCGCCGATTATGACCGCCGCTATCGGCCGGTCGGCGCCGAGCCGCGCTTTCCGGAGGCGTCGTGATGGCGGCGAGCCTCATCATCTCCGCGCCCGCCTCCGGCGTCGGCAAGACGACGCTGACGCTGGCGCTCGCGCGCGCCTGGCGCAATCGCGGATTGCGGGTGCAGTGCTTCAAGAGCGGGCCCGACTATATCGATCCTGCCTTCCATGCGGCCGCCACAGGACGCGCCTCCGTCAACGTCGACAGCTGGGCGATGGACCGCGCGACCATCGCGCACCTCGTCGGTCGCGGCGCGGACGCCGATGTCGTGCTCGCCGAGGGCTCGATGGGCCTGTTCGACGGCGTCGCCGCGCGCGGTGTCTGCGGCACCGGCGCCACTGCCGACATCGCGGAGATGCTGGGCTGGCCGGTGTTGCTGGTGATCGATCCGTCCGGGCAGGCGCAGACCGCGGCCGCGATCGCCGCCGGCTTGCGCGACTATCGCGCGGGCGTGCGCCTTGCGGGCGTCGTGCTCAACCGCGTCGCCAGTCCGCGCCACGAGAATCTCGTGCGGCGCGCGCTGCTGGATGCCGGCATTGCCGTATTCGGCGCGCTGCCGCGTCATGCCGAGATCAGCCTGCCAAAACGGCATCTCGGCCTGGTGCAGGCCGAGGAGCAGACGGAGATCGGCGGTCTGATCGACGAGGCCGCGCGCTTCGTCGCTGAGCATGTCGATCTCGATGCGGTGCTGCGATCGGCCGCGGCGTGGTCGCCGCAACCGGCGGGAAACGGCCTGAACGTGACGCCGCCCGGTCAGCGCATCGCGCTCGCCCGCGACGCCGCTTTCTCCTTCGTCTATCCGCATATGCTGGAAGCCTGGCGCGCGGCCGGCGCCGAAATTTTGCCGTTCGCGCCGCTGGCCGACGAAGCGCCCGATGCGAGCGCCGATGTCTGCTGGCTGCCCGGCGGTTATCCCGAGCTTCACGCCGGCCAACTCGCCGCCAATGCGCGCTTTCGCGCCGGTTTGCGCGCTTTCGCCGAAACGCGGCCGGTGCATGGCGAATGCGGAGGCTATATGGTGCTGGGTGCGGGCCTCACCGACGCCGACGGCGTCGGCCATGAGATGGCGGGCCTGCTCGGCCTGGAGACGAGCTTTGCCAAACGCCGCATGCACCTGGGCTATCGTCTGGCCGAACTCGCCGCGCCGATGCCGGGGCACGACGCCGGTGCACGCCTGCGCGGCCACGAGTTCCACTATTCGACCATCGTCGCCCAGCCTGACACGGCGCTGGCGGTGGTGCATGACGCGACGGGTGCGGTCATCGCCGAAACCGGCTCGCGCCGCGGCCTTGCCACCGGCACGTTCTTCCATCTGATCGCGGAGGACCGGTGAGCGGTTTTGTCACTTTCATCTCCGCCGGTCCCGGCGATCCCGAACTCCTCACGGTGAAGGGCGCGGCGCGACTGCGCGAAGCTGACGTCGTGCTCTATGACGATCTCGCCTCGGGCGCGATCCTCGATCTCGCCCGGCCCGGCGCCAATCTCGTGGCGGTCGGAAAGCGGGCAGGGCGGCCATCGACCAAGCAGCACCATGTCAACCGCCTGCTGGTCGACTATGCCGCGACCGGCGTGCGTGTGGTGCGCCTGAAGTCGGGCGATGCCGGCATTTTCGGCCGGCTCGAGGAGGAGCTCGAGACCCTGCGCGACGCCGGCATCGGCTACGAGATCGTCCCCGGCGTCACCTCGGCCTGCGTCGCGGCTGCCCAGGCAGGGATCCCCCTGACCCGGCGCCACACCTCGCGCCGGGTCCAGTTCGTCACCGGGGCCGACGTCACCGGCGAGCTGCCGCAGAATTTGAACTGGGCGGCGCTGGCCGATCCGGAGGCGACCACCGTGGTCTATATGGGCCGGCGCACCTTTCCGGCGCTTGCCGCAAAATTGATCGCGCATGGGCTCGCCCCAAGCACCCCGGCGCTGTTCGCCGAATCCCTCGGCCGTCCCGACGAACGGCTGGTCCGCACCACCATTGCCGAGCTTGCCGAACAGCTTGCGCGGGGCGGGGCGGCTTCCACGGCCGCCGTCATCCTGTTCGGCGCACTGGCGGGAGAATACCCGTCATGATGGTCTCAATCACCCTTCAGCCCTTGACGCCCAGCTGGCGAAAGGGGCACACAGGACGGGCATGGTGCTCGATGCGGCGCAAAGCGCCGGAGCATAATCGGGAATGGGGATGGGCGGACCCAGTTGCGGCGCCCCAAACCCCAGCCGCCCCCGCGACTGTAAGCGGTGAGGGGCTCCGATCAGCCACTGGGCCGCAAGGCTCGGGAAGGCCGGAGATCCCAGTGAACCGCGAGCCAGGAGACCGGCCGTGCGTGTTTTGAGGCCAAGGCCGTCGGGTGTGACGGCAGGAAGGAACTGAACCATGCATATCGAACCCGGAGTCGTATCGGGCGCCAAGCTCGTGTTGAGTTACGCAACCGGCATCGCCGTAGGCGGCGTCGCGCTGAAGCTTGCGGTCGAGACCGTGCGCGAGCAGGGCATCACATCGTTCGCGGCGCGGACGCTCGCCACCACGGGCCTGGTGTTCATCTTCTTCGAGATCCTGCCGCACTTCCCGGTCGGGGTGTCCGAAGTGCACTTCATCCTCGGCTCGACCCTGTTCCTGTTATTTGGCGCGGCGCCTGCGGCCTTCGGCCTCGCGTTCGGACTGCTGTTCCAGGGCATCTTCTTCGAGCCACCCGACCTGCCGCAATACGGCATGAACGTCACCACGCTGCTGGTGCCGCTGTTCGCGATCCAGGCGATCGCCACGCGGATCATTTCGCGCAACACCGCCTATGTCGATCTGCAATACCGTCAGGCGCTGGCGCTTTCGACGACCTATCAGGCCGGTGTTATCGCCTGGGTGGCGTTCTGGGCGCTCTATGGCTCCGGTTTTGCCGTGACCAATCTCGTCAACATCGCGACCTTCGCGGCCTCGTATGCGCTGGTCATCGTGATCGAGCCGCTCGCCGATCTCGGCGTGCTGGCGCTGGCGAAGTCGCTGCGCGGCGTCACCGCGCCCGGCCTCGT
Organism: Bradyrhizobium sp. P5_C11_2; assembly: GCF_054049755.1. Classification (NCBI taxonomy): domain Bacteria; kingdom Pseudomonadati; phylum Pseudomonadota; class Alphaproteobacteria; order Hyphomicrobiales; family Nitrobacteraceae; genus Bradyrhizobium; species Bradyrhizobium sp. P5_C11_2. The sequence goes on along the minus strand of NZ_JBFULT010000322.1, from coordinate 3,256 downwards.
TACCCCGCGCCTGCACAACGCGGCCTAGAGACAAGCGAAAGGGCGGCCAATGCGGCCGCCCTTCGCGAACACGATGCTCACCCTCTCCCTGATAGGCATCGGTTGCGGCGATCCCGAGCAGCTCACGCGCGCCGCGATTCGCGCCATCAATGCCGCCGATCTCGTCCTGATCCCGCGCAAGGGGAGCGCAAAATCGGATCTCGCCGAGTTGCGGCGGACGATCTGCGCGAACGTACTCACCAATCAATCGACGCGCATCGCCGAGTTCGACCTGCCGGTGCGTGATGCGGGCGAAGCCGACTACCGCAAGGGCGTAGACGATTGGCACGATGCGGTGGCCGCGACCTGGTCGCAGACGATTGCAAGCCATCTCAAAGGCGAGGGCAAGGTCGCGTTGCTGGTCTGGGGCGACCCCTCGCTCTACGACTCCTCGCTGCGCATTGCGCGGCGGCTCGATCCCTTGCCGAAGATCGCGGTGATCCCCGGCATCACCTCGATCCAGGCGCTGTGCGCGGCGCATGCGCTGCCGCTCAACGACATCGGCGAGCCCTTCCTGGTCACGACGGGACGCCGCTTGCGCGAAGGCGGCTGGCCGCAAGGCACCGACACCGTGGTCGTGATGCTCGACGGTGGCACGGCATTCCAGTCGCTCGATCCGGTTGGCCTGCACATCTGGTGGGGCGCCTATCTCGGCATGCCCGATCAGATCGTCATGTCCGGCGCGCTTGCGGAGGTCGGCGCGCAGATTGTCGCCGCGCGACAGGACGCGCGCGAGCGGCATGGCTGGATCATGGACAGCTACATTCTCAAGCGCAGACCGTAAGCGAGGCAGCATGCTCCCCGACTGGGTCACCCAAAAATGCCCCGATAGCTCCGCGGTCCATCGCGTAGCGGCGATCGCGCGTCAGGCGCAACTGACGAAGCCGACCGGCGCGCTCGGCAGGCTCGAGCAACTCGCGATCGAGCTTGCGGGCCTGCAAGCGACCGAGCAGCCCCGCGCCGGCCGCGCGCCGATCATCATCTTCGCCGGCGATCATGGCATCGTCGCGCAGGGCGTCTCGGCCTATCCGCAAGCGGTGACGATTGCGATGATGGCGAATTTTACCTCGGGCGGCGCCGCGATCTCGGTGCTGGCGCGCGAATTGGGGGCGAGTCTGGAAGTGATCGACGCCGGCACGCTGGCGCAGGAGAAGATGGCGGGCGTCGTCACCGACAAGCCGCGCAACGGCACTCGCGACTTCAGCGTCGGGCCGGCGCTCGAACCGGCGGAGCTGGCATTCGCCTTCGAAGCCGGCCAGCGCGCGGTCGCGCGCGCGGAAGCGAGCCAACCGGATCTCTTGATCTTCGGGGAGATGGGCATCGGCAACACCACGGCGTCGGCGGCGATCGCGGCCAGCCTGCTCGGCGTCAGCGCCGAGGAGATCGCGGGCAGCGGGACCGGTGTCGATGCGGCTGGCCGCGCGCACAAGGCGCGCGTGATCGATGCCGCGATAGCGCGTCACGGCGTTGCGGGTGCGCCGGCCGAAAAGATCCTGTGTGCCGTCGGCGGCCYCGAAATTGCGGCCATCTGCGGCGCGATCATTGCGGCCGCGCAGCGCCGCATTCCGGTGTTGATCGACGGCTTCATCGTGTCGGTCGCAGCGCTGGCGGCCGTGCGGCTCAATCCGTCGTGCCAGCCGTTCCTGCTGCCGTCGCACCAATCGGCAGAGCAGGGGCATCGGCTGGTGCTGCGCGCGCTGAATGTGCAACCCCTGATCAGCCTCGATCTCAGGCTCGGGGAGGGATCGGGCGCCGCGATCGCGCTGCCGCTGGTACGGCTCGCCTGCAGCCTTCACAACGGCATGGCGACGTTTGCGCTGGCCAATGTGCCGGATCGACCAGCCTGATCCGGCTCAAGCCACGCGCTGATTGACGGAGACGACGCGCCAGCCGGTCGCGAGCCGATCGATCCGGGTCAGCGACAGCGGGTCGACCACGAAGCGCAAGGCCGCTTCCGGCGCAAGGTCGAGCGCGACGCACAGCGCGGCGCGGATGGTGCCGGAATGCACGACGAGCGTTGCCGACCCGGCCGCAATCCGCGAGAGACCCAGCCGGACGCGCGCGACCTGATCCTCAAAGCTCTCGCCGCCCGGTGGCCGTGCGTGCGCGGAATCGCTCCAGAATTGCGCATAGGTGTCGCCGCCCTTGGCGGCGAGCTCGTCATGTCGCCGGCCGGTCCAGTCGCCGAAATCCTGCTCGCTGAATTCGCCCACGAGCACCGGATCGAGCCCCAGCGCGCGCGCCGTCTCGATCGTGCGGCGCGCCGGGCTGGCATAGCTCGGCGCCTCCCGCGGCAGGTGACGCCGCAAGGCATTCAACTGTGCGGAATCGCTAAGATCGGCCGGCGCGTCGGGGGCATGGATCGTCCCCGCGACGCCGTCGACGGCCGCATGACGTATCAGCCAGAGGAAGGTCTCGCCTTCCATGCAAGAATCTCCAAGGAAAGTTGGCCGCTGTGGCAACAACGCCGCAACAGGCACATTGACTCTGTCTGGATCGTAATCCTAGATGGCCTCGACGGTTTCCCCACCCGGGGATGAAAAGGGAATGCGGTGCGGGGACGTTGTCCCCAATGCCGTGGCTGCCCCCGCAACTGTAAGCGGCGAATCTTGCGTCACAAGCCACTGGGTATCTCGGTCCCGGGAAGGCGACGCAAGGTGATGACCCGCGAGCCAGGAGACCTGCCGTCAGCCGTGGTCACACGCGAAGATGTCGGTCGGGGAGTACAGACATTCGGCTTCATCGGAGGGCTCGAAAGGCCCAAAAGATGAGACCTCGTTCGCTGTGACGTGCCACTGACGTCATACCGAGGTCCAGCACCGTGTCTTCTATCCGTCTTGTACGACCGCGCCGATTTTTGCTCGCGTCTGCCGCTCTCACATCGTTTGCCGCTGCCGATATGCCCGCTGCTTTGGCGCAGCAGGCCCGCGAACCGCTGCCGCCGATTGAGGTGTCCCCACAGCAATCCCGCAAGCCGCCCAAGCCCGCCGGTCGTGCCGGACAGGCTGCGCGCCGTGCGGCTGCGCATAGATCTGCGGTAGTGCCGGCCGCGCCCAAGCCGGTCGTGCCGGCTGCAACCGCGCAGACGCCGCTCAACACCAACGTGGTTGCCGAGAGCGCCTCGCGCCTCGGCCTGACCGTGCGCGAAACGCCGGCGACCGTCGAGGTGATTTCGGCCGAAACCATGCGCGAGCAGGGCTATCGCACTGTATCCGAG
>NZ_JBFULT010000321.1:0-8724 GCF_054049755.1 Bradyrhizobium sp. P5_C11_2 | reverse complement strand
CTAGAGCGTTTTCGAGCGAAGTGGATACCGGTTCGCGTGAAGAAAACGCGTCAAAGCAAGAATCTAGAGCCCCGTTCCGATTCATCGGAACGGAAACGGCTGTAGGCGGAGGCGGCGAGATGAGCAGGCTCAGCCTCAAGGCCGGCCCGCTTCATCTCGCCGCGATCGTGCTCGCGCATTTCGCCTGCATGAGCCTGATCGTCTGGCTCTCGCTCTAGCCGCGCGATTACCAATAGCCGCGATAATAGGGACGCGCATAGGCGCGGTACGGCCGATAGTAGCCATAGCCGTAGCCGTAATACGGGCGATAGGGCCGGTAGTATCGCGGATAGGCGTAGGCCGGTCCGTAACCATAATACGCCGGCGCATAACCGGAGCCGTAGCCGTAGCCCGGATATCCGTAGCCGCCGTAGTACGGGCCGCCGCCATAATAGCCATAGCCGTAAGGCGCGCTGCTGGCGATGGCACCGCCGATGATCGCGCCGACCGCGAGGCCGCCGAGACCCCATCCCCAGCCGCCGCCACGCCAATGCACCTGCGTGACATCGTCGCCGGCCGCGGCCTTCATGGCCGCGACGTTGGTCGGCAGCGGCGCTGCCGCCGCCTGCTCGAATTGGCTGGCCATGACCGCGCCCGCCAGCGAACAGGCAATCGCCGTTTTCCAGATCGTCATCGTCTTGCTCCCTGTCTGACGTTTCATTTGGAAAAAGGATTACACACCATGATCGGGCATCCCGGCGCCAAGTCAAAGCCTCGATTTCGCGTGCGGCGCACAACAGCCGGGCCTGCCTCAAATGTGATCGGGCCGCCTGCCGGATGCGGCATGCTGACCGCGAGGATATGACACCAGGACGACACCACCGGAAGTCGATCACCACGGCAAAGCATTAAGCTTCCCGGGCATTCGCAACCAACAAGCATCTTCCCGATTTACTATTCGTACCGTTACTATCGGTTCCAATATGGTGCGCGACCGAGAGGCTTCTCGCGAAGGTCCCGGCTGCGCCAGAGTGTGGGAGGATGACATGAGTGCCGCCGGAAATGAGCCGCTCGCCCGTCAGGCGCTGGCGTTTGTCCTGGCTGGCGGACGCGGCAGCCGGCTCCTGGAGCTGACCGACCGGCGCGCCAAGCCCGCCGTCTATTTCGGCGGCAAGTCCCGCATCATCGATTTCGCATTGTCGAACGCGGTGAACTCGGGCATCCGCCGCATCGCGGTCGCCACCCAGTACAAGGYGCACAGCCTGATCCGGCATCTTCAGATGGGCTGGAACTTCTTTCGCCCCGAGCGCAACGAGAGCTTCGACATTCTCCCCGCGAGCCAGCGCGTGTCGGAGAACATGTGGTATGTCGGCACGGCGGACGCGATCTACCAGAACATCGACATCATCGAGTCGCACAACGCCCGCTTCATCGTGGTGCTCGCCGGCGACCACATCTACAAGATGGACTACGAGGTGATGCTGCGGCAGCACGTCGACAGCGGCGCCGACGTCACGGTCGGCTGCCTCGAAATGCCGCGCGCGGAATCCTCCGGCTTCGGCATCATGCATATCGACGAGAACGGCTGGATCCAGGAGTTCCTGGAAAAGCCGAAAGATCCGCCGCCGATGCCGGGCAAACCCGATGTCTCGCTCGCCAGCATGGGCATCTACGTATTCGACGCGAAATTCCTGTTCGACGAGCTCAAGCGCGACGCCGAGGACCCGAACTCCAACCATGATTTCGGCAAGGACATCATTCCCCATATCGTCAAGAACGGCCGCGCCATCGCGCATCAGTTCAGCAGCTCCTGTGTCCGCTCCGGCTCCGACCCGCGTTCCTACTGGCGCGACGTCGGGACGGTCGATGCCTATTGGGCCGCCAACATCGACCTCACGGACGTTGTGCCGGAGCTCGACCTGTTCGACCGCGCCTGGCCGATCTGGTCCTATTCCGAGATCACCCCGCCCGCAAAATTCGTCCATGACGAGGAGAGCCGGCGCGGCCAGGCCGTGAGCTCGCTGGTCTCCGGCGGCTGCATCATTTCCGGCGCCTCGCTGCGCCGCTCGCTGCTGTTCACCGGCGTGCGCATCAACTCCTATGCCAACGTCGAGAATGCCGTGATCATGCCGTATGTGAATGTCGGACGCGGCGCGCGATTGAAGAATGTCGTGATCGACCGCGGCGTGGAAATCCCCGAGGGGCTGGTCATCGGGGAAGATCCCGAACTCKACGCCAAACGCTTCCGCACCACCGAGCAGGGCATCTCGCTCATCACCCAGCCGATGATCGACAGGCTCAATACATGACGTCTGTTCGCGTCCTCGCGGTCGCTTCTGAAGTCTACCCCATCGTCAAGACCGGCGGCCTCGCGGATGTCGCCGGCGCGCTGCCGATCGCGTTGAAGACGCATGGCGTCGAGATGCGCACGCTGATGCCGGGCTATCCGGACGTGATGCGGCTGCTGTCGGGTGCCGACGAAATCCGGCGCTGGCCGGATTATTTCGGCGGGCCGGGGCGCCTGCTCGCCGGCTCGCATGCCGGGCTCGATCTGTTCGTGCTCGACGTGCCGCATCTGTACGCGCGGCCCGGCAACCCCTATGTCACCGCCGAGGGCGTCGACTGGCCGGACAATGGCGTGCGCTTTGCGGCGCTGTCGCGCGTGGCGGCCGATATCGGCCACGGCCTCGTCCCGTCCTTCGTGCCCGACGTCGTTCACGCCCATGATTGGCAGGCGGGGCTCGCGCCGGCCTATCTGCACTATGACAACCGCCCGCGGCCGGGCACGGTGATGACCATCCACAACATGGCCTATCAGGGCAAGTTCGCGCGTGAGCTGATCGGCGCGATCGGCCTGCCCTGGGATTCCTACGACGTCCATGGCGTCGAATATTTCGGCGGCGTGAGCTTTCTGAAGGCCGGGCTGCAGCTCGCCGATCGCATCACCACGGTGTCGCCGACCTACGCGCGGGAGATCCAGAGCGACGAAGGCGGCATGGGACTCGGCGGCCTCCTGCGCGAGCGCTCCAGCGTGTTGAGCGGCATTCTCAACGGCATCGACATTTCCGTGTGGAATCCCCAGACCGATCCGCACATCGCCTATCGCTTCGGTCCCGACGAGCTGGCGTTCCGTTCGGCCAACAAGGCCGCCCTGCAACAGCGGCTCGGCCTCGATCCGCTGCCCGACGCGCTGCTGCTCGGCGTCATCAGCCGGCTGTCGTGGCAAAAGGGGCTCGATCTCCTGCTCGAAGCCATCCCCACCATCCTTGGCGACGGCATGCAACTGGCTCTGCTCGGCAGCGGCGATGCCGAGTTGCAGGAGCGCTTCAAGGGGACCGCGCGCGCGCATCCGGGACGGATCGCCGCCGTGATCGGCTATGACGAGGCGCTCGCCCATCTGATCCAGGCCGGCTCCGACGCGCTCCTCGTGCCGTCGCGGTTCGAGCCCTGCGGCCTGACCCAGCTTTGCGCGCTGCGCTACGGCGCCGTGCCGGTCGTATCGCGTGTCGGCGGACTGGCGGACACGGTCGCCGACGTCAGGGATGCCGGCGACGCGGCCACCGGCTTTACGTTCGGGCCGGTCACATCAAAAAATCTCTCGGCTGCGCTGGGACGTGCGAGCTTCACCTTCCACGACAGGCCGGCGTGGCGAAAATTGCAGCTTATGGGCCTGGCGACGGACGTCTCGTGGCGCAACCGGGCGGGCGACTATGCCGCGCTCTATCGCGGCATCATCGCGGCGCGAAGGGCGTGAGCCCCCGCCATCCGACGGATTTTTCATCGCCGAATCCATGCTATAGAGCGGCCATGGACCCCTTCGCGATCAAGCTGCTCGGCTTTGCCGCCGCGACCTGCACCACCGTCGCCTACGCGCCGCAATTCATCAAGGTCTGGAAGACCCGCTCGACCGAAGACATTTCGCTCGGCATGTTCCTGGTCATGGTGCTGGGCCTGGCGCTCTGGCTGGTCTACGGCCTGCTCAGCGGCGACGCGCCGCTGGTCGCCGCCAACGCCATCACCATGGTGCTCGCCGGCGGTATCCTGTTCATGAAGCTGAAATACGGCTGAGGTTGAAGCTGCTTAGAGCGGATTGGCGCGAGTACCCATAAAATCCGGGATGTCTGTTTTCGAGGGACCCCGGAGCCGACATAGACAATAGATCATCGTGTGGTCCGTGCGGCACCTGAAAGGTAACGGTCCTTGATCCAGATCAAGTCAGACTGTTTGTAGCCCGCTGCTTAATTGCGAATATGCCAGGCCGCAGGAGCCGCCTCCGTAGCGGCACCGGAAACATTCTACATCGCTACGACGCCGCCGTAATATGAAGGGGCGGCGACAGACGCATTCTCAACACCGTTCTCGCGTTCCCAAAGGGGCGCCTATGAGTAGATCAGAAGCTGACGTCCAAGATCTGCGAATGATGGAAAGATGCCTCGAACTCGCTCGGCAAGGGGTGAAGGAAGGAGAGCTGCCATTCGGCGCCGTAATCGCGTCTCGAGGACAGGTCATCGCAGAAGCGACTAACCACGTTTCATCGGAATGCGACGTGACCCGACACGCGGAACTCGTGGCTCTTTCAGAGGCGCAGAAGATTCTAAGACAAAAGCGTTTGCCGGATTGCACTTTGTATTCAATCGTCGAACCTTGCCCAATGTGTTCTTTCCCGACACGTGAGGCGCGGATTGGTCGCGTGGTGTTCGCCATTTCATCTCCGATCATGGGCGGATTTTCGAGATGGGACGTTCTGTCGGACAACAATTTGTCGAGCAAACTGCCTGAGGTCTTCGGACCTGCGCCGGAAATCGTCTCTGGCTTGCTATCCCAAAGGGCGGAGCAGGTCTGGCGCGACTGGAACCCGCTCGCCTGGCGATTTATGAGACGACGAGGCTGCATCGGACGAGCGGCCGAGCAGACTTCGTGCCATGCGGGCGCGCCTCGGCCAACGTTTTCCTGGAATGCGCTGGCGGATATTTTGGCCGCGCCGGCTCTTTCGGTGAGTAACGTCTTCCTGCGCCGGCGTGCAGATTCAAACACCACCATCTCGGACCTGGACAAGTCTGAAGTCTAGGATCGGGAGCGCGCTACTGCAGGATCAGGCGCGTGTGGCTATCGTTTCAAGTGCACGCGTCGGAATGGGAACTGGGTTTCGTGAATACAGGTGCGGGAAACCAAAGTGAGCTCCGATCCGTCGCTTGGCGCTGCGCAAAGCCATCACCGCCATGACAGAGTCAACGGCGAGCCGGCTAAGACCTGGGAGTTGCCCCGGGTCTTGAACAAGCGAACGTCCAATCTTGCGCAGTTCAGGCTTACCTGCGGGCCCAATATCTATGAGCGCTGCCCTCGGAAGTTTTCGATGAGCAGGGTTTAGAACAACACGACAGACGGCAAAGGGAATTCTGAGTTCGGAAGCAATTCGAGCGACGATCTGCGACTCCATATCGGCGGCAACCGCCCCGGTGATGCCATGGAAGTCCCGCCTCTCTTCAAGACTTGTCATCGGGGAAGCGACTCCAGCTATCGCAGAGTAGCTGGCACCCGGGATCATCCGAAGGAGCTCCTCGGCCCAGGGGAGGTCAGCTGGATAAGCTTCATCTTTCGCGGCAAATACCGACGAGGCGATGACGATGTGACCTGGTCGGAGCTTCGGATCTAGCCCGCCGCATACCCCAAAACTTATAATGCCGCGCGCGCCGTGTCTGATAGCGTCACGCAAGTAAAAGGCGGTCCGGTCACCATCAGCGATCATCGCTGGCGCGCCGGCTATTCTGGCTTCGATCGCAAGTCCAACTACGGCGATGACCGCCTTCATGTCACAGCGGGGGGCGCCAGCGTGAGCGTCGTTGACCGTGACATGCAGCGTCATCAGAGGCGTCGATAATCCTGAAACCGAAGTGTCTCTAGACTCGGGCAATCAAGAGTAAGCCGGCACTAGCACTGTTCGTCTAGACAAAATCGACAGTCCTCCCGATTGGAAGCCAGTTGTTGGAGAACTGTGCCTCGGACGCCACAGCTGCCGCCTGATCGCGGCGCTGGCGGCGAGATCAGCCGCCGAACACATACGACGCCATCGCGACGTTCGCGACCTCGTCGACGAACACGCGATGGCCGACATCGCTGCCGGCAGCGCCGGCGGCCACCATCAGCGGCAGCAGATGGTCCTCGCGGGGATGCGCAAGGCGTGCGCTCGGCGCATTCTCCCAGTCGACCAGCATTGCGTTGCGCCGTGCTGCATCCGGATGGCTGATCGCCTCGTTCAAATAAGCCTCGAAATCATACGAGACCAGCTTCGACTCCGGCCGTCCGAAGCCGCGCATGTTGTGATAGGTGAGCCCGCTGCCGATGATCAGGATGCCCTCATCGCGCAGCGGCGCGATCGCCTCCCCGACCCTGATGTGTTCGCCCGGATCGTAGCTCGATTTCAGCGACAGCAACACGATCGGCATGTCGGCGTTCGGATACATCAGCCCGAGCGGCACGAAGGTGCCGTGGTCGAATCCCTGATTGGCATCCTCGCGGCAATCGAGGCCGGCGCGCACGAGCAGCGCCTTCACCTCGGCGGCGAGCTCGGGCTTGCCCGGCGCCGGATATTTCAGATGATAGGTGTGCTCGGGGAAACCGTAATAGTCGTACACCATCGGCGGATGTGCCGCGGTCGACACCGTGAACGCATCGGCCTCCCAATGGCCGGTGATGACGAGCACCGCCTTGGGTTTCGCCGGCAGACGCTGCGGCAACCGGCCGAACGCCTCGGCGGTCTTGGCATATTGCACCCGCCTGTCCTCCATGAACGGCCAGGGGCCGCCGCCATGCGACAAAAAGAAGGTCGGAACTCGCGTCATAGGCCTCGGCTCGTCTGTTCGGCAAGGGGCGCAGGTGTCATCCGCGCGAAACGGCGGCGAGCATAGGGAAACGCGTATGGTTAGCAAGCCGTTAACGATTTGCCTTCCAAAATCCCCGGCGTGGCCGAAGCAGTCGGCCAGAAGCCAGGGACGTGTGATGAGGAAGTTTTCGCTGGGGGACGTCGTCAACAGTGACAAGGGCCGCCGCGGCGTCGTCCGCGCTGCCTTCAGATCGAAGGAAGGCCAGCAGTTCTACGCCGTCGAGAAGGACGGCGCGATGGACTATCTGGAGGAAGACCGGCTGAGCCCGGCCCCCCGCGTCGAACTCGCGGCTTGATCTCAACTCATCCTTCGAACCTCAGCGCGCGAGCCGGTCCAGGCGCTCCAACCAGGGGTCGTCACCGCTCGCGATGCGATCATCCGTGATCAATAGCAGGCGATCGCGATCGGCGACCGCATCCCAACGCGGCAGGTCCGGGCCGTTGGGATTTCCGCTCGTCGCGAAGTTGATCCAGTAGGCGCGCATGCGGCTTGCGACCGCGCGATCCCGTCGCGAAAGGATGCCGGCGCCCGGCACCCCCTCGGCACCGAAGATGAACTGCAATTCCCGACCGTGCCCTTCGTCGGGACTTCCGCGCTGGGCTTCGGGCACATAGGCGAAGCGATAGCGAAAGGTCGGCGCGCCCGTTGCCGCATGCAAGCGGGCCAGCAACCGCACCGGCTCGGAGAAGACCTTGTCGGTGTAGAACCTTGCCGCAAGATCCGATTGCCGTGCGACGTCGGGATAGAGCTTGCGCAGCCCGTCGATGCTCTCGCCCGACGACGCAAGCTCCTCCTTGATCCCGAGCTCACCGTCAAAGCTGGTCTCGTCGTCATTCGAGCCGATGATCACGGGAATGCGGCTCTGGTGTCCCGCCGCAAACCCCGCGGCGACGTTCTCCGACGCCAGACCTCCATCCACGGCCGGCGCGAAGCTGCGCGACGATTTTTCCAGCAGATGTTTTTCGGCGGCGAGCAGCCGTGCCGGCTCGGCTGTGCGCACATCCGCTTCCTGCCCAAGCGCCGCCACGAATTGCCGCCCCATCGTCTCCGCCTCTTGCGCCGTGCGCAGGCGCGCGCGACCGGGCACCGATTGCAAAATCGCTTTCTGAAACAGATCGCGCGTTTGCGTACACAGCATCAAGAGGGCGATCGACATCGCGCCTGCGCCGTTGCCGAACAGGGTGACGTTGTTCGGATCGCCGCCGAAGGCTGCGATGTTGTCGTGGACCCAATGCAGCGCCGCGATCTGGTCCATCAGGCCGTAATTGCCGGAGCCGCCTTCCGACAGCGCCGGGTGAGCGAGCCAGCCGAGCACACCAAGGCGATAATTGACGGTGACCACGATGAGGCCAGCCTGCGCGAGCCTGGCGCCGTCGAACAGCGGATCATTCGCGGAGCCGCTGACGAAGCCGCCGCCATGGATGAACACCATCACTGGCAGCGGGCCGTCGACCCCGAAGGGACGAAACACGTTGAGCGTGAGGCAATCCTCGCTCGCGGCCGGCAGTGACGGCTGAAGGCACGGCGCGGCGTAGTCGTAGGCGGTGCGCATCTCCGAGCTCTCGGGCGTCGCCCGCGGTGCATGCCAGCGCAGCGGTCCGACCGGCGGCGCAGCGTAGGCGAGCCCCTTGAAGGACGCCACCTCCCCCTCGACGGCGCCGAGCATCTGTCCCTCGCGCGTCAGGGCAAACGGAAACTGGCCGACCGGCTGGGCCAGGGCCGCGCCGGCGCAGCAGAGGAATGCGGAAGCCGCAACGAGCGCAAGCAGGGGCCGCATCTTGGGGATCTCGATGCGCGGAAAGGTTCCCGGGCAGGTTACGTCCGCGGCGCGCGACGAGGCAAGTGCTGCGCGAGTCCGCGAGTC
>NZ_JBFULT010000320.1:0-8756 GCF_054049755.1 Bradyrhizobium sp. P5_C11_2 | reverse complement strand
ACCAAGGCCTGCGTGAGCGCTTTGCGCGGCGGCGGTAAGCTGATGTTTGCCGGCAATGGCGGGAGCGCGGCGGATGCACAGCACATCGCAGGTGAGTTCGTCTCCCGCCTCAATTTTGACCGAGCTCCATTGGCTGCAATCGCTCTGACCGTCGATTCGTCAGTCCTGACGGCTGTTGGTAACGATTACGGTTACGAGCGAGTCTTCGAACGCCAGGTGCTCGGCCTTGGGCGGCGAGGAGATGTCTTCATCGGCATTTCGACATCGGGTCGCTCGCCGAATATCCTGCGTGCTCTGCGCGCCGCGCGGGAGCAAAATGTGACGACCGTCGGCTTCACGGGGTCTGCCAGCGACGCGATGGAGCCGCTCTGCGATCTGCTCCTTGCCGCGCCGCACGCCTCTACCCCGATGATTCAGCAGTTGCACATCACGGCTGCTCACGCGATCTGCGGCGCGGTCGAGGCGGAGCTGTTCGGCCAACGCGGCAACTGAAAGCATGCAGCCTCACGTAATCACGCAGGCCGTCATCCTTTGCGGTGGTATAGGCAGTCGACTCGGCGCGCTCACGCGAACGACGCTCAAGCCGCTGCTCCCCGTAGCAGGAACGCCATTCCTCGAGCGGCTTCTATTCGAGATCAAGCGCCACGGCGTGGATAGGGTTCTATTTCTTGCTGCCCACCGCGCCGAGGAGATCAATGCCTTCGCTACCGAGGTCTGTCCGCGCCTGGGGCTCTCCTTCGATGTTTCAGTGGAGCCCGACCGGGCCGGAACGGGCGGGGCCCTATGGCACGCCCGCGCCCATCTCGACCCGGTTTTCTTCCTGTTCAACGGCGACAGTTGGTTCGATATAAACATCCTGGATCTCGCGTTGCGGCTGGACGAGGATACAGTCGCGACTCTTGCTTTGCGACGCGTCGCCGACGCGGCGCGCTACGGCACCGTCACCCTCGACCGCGGACGCATCTGTCAATTCGCGGAGAAGACGGGCGAAGCGGCGGACGGTCTGGTCAACGGCGGCGTCTACGCAGTCAGGCGGTCCTTCGTGGATCAGCTGAGCCCCGCCTGCTCACTGGAGTCGGACGGATTCACTCCTCTGGCTGCGGCCGGGAAGCTGGCGGGCCGCGTCTACGACGGGTTCTTCCTCGATATCGGGATCCCGGATGATTACGCGCGGGCGCAGGTGGATATACCGGCAGCCCAACGCCGGCCAGCCGTCTTTCTCGACCGGGACGGGGTCCTGAATGAGGATCGCGGTTATGTCGGCTCGGTCGAGCGCTTTGCATGGCTGCCCGGAGCTCCCGAGGCCGTCAAACGCCTGAACGACGAGGGCGTCTTCGTGTTCGTCGTGACCAACCAAGCAGGCGTCGCGCGCGGCTTCTACGACGAGGATAGTGTGCGACACCTGCATGCCTTTATGCAGGCGGAACTACGTGAAATTGGCGCGCATATCGATGCGTTTCGATTTTGCCCGTTCCACCCGGATGGCGTTATTCCCGCCTACGCACGCGCTTCCGAATGGCGGAAGCCTGCACCAGGCATGATCCTCGATCTCCTCGCAAACTGGCCGGTGGATGCGAGCCGAAGCGTGTTGATCGGTGACCAGGATCACGACGTCGCAGCAGCAGAAGCGGCAGGCCTCGTCGGCTACAAGCTCTACAAGGATGAGCCCCTGGCGAAGGCTCTAGCCACGGCATGGGGCAAGAATCGCTGACCTTAAAAAACCGCGGCCGCACCGGCGCCAAGGACCGCGAGGGTCGGTGATTTTATCACCGAACCCCAAGACCTCGATGCCGCACGGAATCTGCTTCTTGAGCAACACCCGCGGGCAGGATCAACCGTTATCAAATTCCTTGATGAACGGACTTAGGCTCTCGACCAAGGAATTGATTGCATAGTTCTGCTCCAAAAATTTTACCGCGTTGTGTGCCTTGTCGTTTGTTGAAGCGGGATTCGAAATGCAATTTATGACGTGCTTAGCAAATTTTTCAGCATCATCAGCAATGAAACAAATTTTGTCTGCCTCAGTGATTCCTTGAACGCCAGTTGGCGTCGAGACCACAGGTATACCCTTGGAAAAAGCCTCGATCAATTTCCCCTTGACGCCGCCGCCGAAGCGAAGCGGAACGATCGCCAGAGTGGCATGCTTATAGAGTTGATCAAGGGCGAGATCGCTGATGTGACCAGCTACCGTGATCGACTGTCCAAGATTCATCAGGGACCTAATGCTCTCGGGCGGATTCGATCCCGCAAGCGTCAGCCGCACATCCGGGCAAGCGGCTCTGACAATAGGCCAAACTTCGGAAACGAACCAGATCACCCCATCCACATTCGGTTGATGCTGAAACCCGCCAACGAACATGAGATGTTCGGACTCGCGTTTCACGCTGCTTCTGACGCGCGTGTGCATCGCTTCGATCTCGGGGCTATCAAAGTACCAAGCCGGTACGGCGGCGGCGGGGAGACCGGGTAGTCGTTTGCTGAGAACTTCGATCTCGTCGCCGCTGGGATAAAGCGCGACATCGGATTTCAGGCAAATCTGCTCTTCCAGCCGGCGCATGGCCTCCATCTCCAGGCGCAAGTCATCCGTCGGGTTCACCGCTAGCTGCTTCTCGAGGCGCTTCCAGTGTAGGTCATGGCCGTAGTACAAGATTTTGGTCTTGCTACGATCTATGATGTCGATGTATTTTTCTGCTATCTGTGGCCGGCTCAAGAACACGTAAGGTATGAAGTCTTCAGACGCTCGGATCCAGTTTTCGAAGCCATCTACATATTGCGGTCCGTAGATGATCTCGACGCCCATATCCTGCATTGGCTTTGCGTATGCGCGATCGTGATAGAGGTTGTCTGGCCAGAAGGTAACCTGAAAGCCTTGCTGCACGAACATCCGCGTGAAATGCAACATCGTTCGCGAGCCGGCATCGCGATCCCATTGAGGGATGTAGTGATCGACGATGAGGATATGAGGTTTGCGGGCGCTGCGGTCGCGCGCCAGGAAGACGTTCTGCGCATTGGGATGAAGCTCCCGCGCAAAGGTCTCCTGCCAGCGATCGACTAGCTTGGCGTGATTGGTGACCTGATAAGTCTTAACGCCTGAATTGACATCGCGCCCGTGTGATCGGCCCTCATGATGGATCAGGACCGAAGAGGCGGCCAGCCACATCCGGCTTCCGGCTGCGCGGACCCGGAAGGCGAGGTCGGAGTCTTCGCAGTAGGCTGGCGAGAATAACGTATCGAAACCGCCGAGTTCGTCCCAGAGGGTTTTCGACAGGGCAATCGATGCACCGGAACAGTAATCCACGTCTTTCGAGTAGCTAAAATGCGGCAGGCGCGGATCGGAGCCGCGGCCGTAGTTCCAGGCACTCCCATCCTCCCACATGATGCCACCGGCTTCCTGGAGCGTGCCGTCGCCGTTGATAAGCTTCGAGCCCGTCATCCCGATGTTCTTGCCGGACTGGAGAGGCGCGATCAATTCGTCGAGCCAGCCCGGCAACACGAGGGTGTCGTTGTTGAGGAAGACAAGATAGCGTCCTTCCGCCTGGCGGGCGCAGGCATTGCAGTTCTGCAGGAAACCCAGATTGGTTGCGTGCCGCGTCAGGGTTACGGATGGCCCGAGCGCGCCGACGATCCGGGGCGTCGCATCGGTCGAACAATCGTCGCCGACGATAATTTCCAGCGCTAGCGACGTCTTGTGCTCAAGGATTGAGACGATCGCGGTCAACGTGTAGATGAGATTATTGTGAACCGGTATAATGATGGAGACGTCTGGTCTTACCTTTTTGGATCTGTCCCTGCCCATCCGGCAGCGTCTCACCAGATATTTGAGATCAGGACTTTCCTCGAAGGCAGCGGGATCGGACTCGAACGCGGAGATCAATGAAAAGAGATACGATAATTCTTTGATTGAGGCCGGGCCGAACTCGTCGTTGATATAATCGTTCAGCGTTTGAGGGAGCCAATAATCGTTGAGGGGGGCCGGCCATGCTCTCGGATCTGCCGGCTCCTTGAGCCGTGTCAGATCCTCTTCGAGAATAAGTGACAATACATTTATCATTCGGCTGCCAGACGCCAACGCCGCGATATTCGCGGACGGCGCGTTGTTGAGCTGCAGGCCTTGGCGCATGAAGTGCAGGAAGGGGTCGGGTGTGTGCCGCAGGGCGTCCGGATAGCGCTCGCTGTAGTAGACTCGATCGAAGCAGGGATGCGGTTGGAATCCCGCGGCCAACCCATATCGAACGTAATGGGACAGCGGGTTGATTCCCGCTTCTAGGGCTTGCGGGTATTTGGCCAAATACCAATCCCCGTCAAACAAGGCACAGGGCGAAAGTCCCTCCCGCCAACCCTTCTCAAGATAATGCCGGAACGCATCGATATCGCCGTCGAGAAGTTCAGGAACGTGAGCGATGTAGTAGGACTCGTCGAAGTAGAGGCGTTCGCAGAGTTCGTCGCCCGGTTCGACCGGAAGCACCGCTTGCGCCGTCATAGGGGGTGCTGCAGCTTGAAGCCGCCGGAGAACGCGCGCAGACGTGAGCATATCGCGTCGGAGCTGATCTCTATAGGCGATCAGATCCACCATCTCGGCCAGCTCGTTGGTCGTGACGAGGGTCTCACCCTTCGCGACGCTACTTTGCATGTCGATTATGGCTGCGAGCTTGGACGCGGCGGCGTCCCTTTCGGCCGCTTGCGCCCGGAGGCTCTGCACMGATTGCTTGAGTGCGTCCTCCTTGCTGGAATGAGACGTSYGCGCCTCGGCGAGCTCTGCAGTCAGGCTATCGATTTGCTCCGCCATCCGCGCCTTTGAAGCTGTGAGCGAGGCCATCTCCGCCGCTAGCTGATCGTAGCGCGCAGCCTCGTCCGAAAGGCGCGCGCTTAAGCCGCCAAGTTTTCCCTCCATCACCGAGCGCTCATGCCACCCCACAGCAAGAACATCCGCCAAGACCGGAATGGTCGCGGTAACCGCCTCACCTTTTAAGCGAGACAGTAACGGAGTCAGGACGGACAACTCCCTCTCCAGCCCCGCTCTTTGCACCGCCTCAATGTCGGCAGCACGTTGCTCCGCCTCTACGAGCCTTGCTCGAGTCTCTTGCTCCCGCTGCAGAAGTACTTGGTTCATTTTCTCATGTTGGCCAACGAGAGCATGGCTGGCCTCCAACACGCGACGGGTCGAGGCGCGTTCAGCATCGAGCAGCGCGCGGATTTCGCCAGCCATCTGTGCTTGCTGYTGATGGACAGCGCCCTCGCGAAGCGCCGCTGCGCGTTCGTTCTCGACCTGACCGAGCCTCTGCTGGAGGGCAGTCATCTCGCCATCAACGCCTGAGGCCCAACGCATAACCTGGCGATGCTCCAACCAGAGATCGTCGTCGGGCATCAGGAAGACCGAATCTGCGGCGACCGGATGTTCGATAGGGGCATCGCTGCAGAGGCAGAGCAGGTACTCGGGTGATGCGAGCCGCGCGACGCCCGGATATAGGTCTGCTAGGCGTTCCCCGTCGCCGGGCGTGCCGGTAAGGCCGCGGTAGGCCGGGTCGTTCGGCTGTCGATGCCGGCCCAATGGTGCCAAGGAGGAGGCGATGAACATGCGCTGGCCCAGCATCTCGCGGTACGCGAATTGCCGGGCGAGAATGTCATCGAACGTCTGAAGATCGAATTCCTTGAGGTGGAACGGGTTCGGCGACGCCAAGCTCTTCCGATACTCGGGCTCGTTTGGCGAGGAGATAACAAGAAGCCCTCCAGGCCTCAGGACGCGTCTGATGTCCCCTATGAACCCTTCCGGATCGAGTAGATGCTCGATTGTCTCGAACGAAACGACGACGTCGAACGACGCGTCCGGAGCAGGAATCGCTGCCGCATCGCCACAGAGGAACTCGAGCCGCTCGCTTCCATAGCGCGTCTGCGCGGCGTCGATGCAGGCGGCATTGCCATCAAGGGCCACGACATGCCGAGCGACGGACGCGAGAACATGAGCCCCGTAACCCTCGCCGCAGGCTACATCCAACACGTCAGCACCTGCGGCAAAATCCTTGACGAAGGCGTACCGGTGCAAGTGCTCGTAAGCGATGCGCCCGCCCATCGACGGCGTGAAGCGTTCGATATCGGTCATGTCTTAACTTGAGGCCTGGCGGAGCGAAAAAGCGAAGCAGGAAGAACGAATTGCCATTCAGCCTACCTGTTTTGATTCACCGACGTTGTTGTGCACCTGCCATGCTTCGACCCCACGCCTCGTCAGGTGAACCGGCCCGGCCTCGCCACCAACCTCATTGAGATGCGAGATCAGGTTCCGACGCCGCTCCGGGTCGGTCAGGAACATGATGAAGCCTCCGCCGCCCGCCCCGGAAATTTTGCCCGCACGAGCTCCGCCGCGGAGACCCGCCTCGAAAAGTTCGTCGATCAATCCGCTTGAGACGCCAGCAGCAGTCGCTTTCTTCGAGGTCCAGGACTGGTTGAGAATGTCACCAAGCTTCCGCAAATCTCCGCCGAGTAGCGCCTGCTTCATGTCGACAGCTGCGTGCTTGATGGCGTGCAAAGCTTCAAGGGCGCGCGCGTCCCGCTGAACCATGCGGTCGACTTGCTGATTAATAATGCGCTCAGATTGCCGCGAAACGCCAGTCGAACACACGATCAGGGAGGCTTCCAGTTCGTTCAAAAAAGGCCGTTCGACCCGGAGAGGATTGACGATAACCCGGTCGTTTGGGAGAAATTCGATGAAGTTCATGCCGCCGAACGAAGCCGCATACTGGTCCTGCTTGCCGCCGGCCAGCTTCAGCTTCAGCCGCTCGATCTCGAAGGCGAGATGAGCTAAATCGTAGAGGCCTAGAGGGGTATTGCAGAGGAAGCGGAACGCCTCGCAAAGTGCAACGACCAACGCGGAGGAGGAGCCAAGGCCTGAACCAGGCGGACAATCGACACCAGTGGTGACAGTCAGGCCGATCGTTGGGTCCAGGTCGCCTCGCTCGACAAAGTGATTGTAGACTGCCCGGTGAAACCGAAGACCAGTTGCCGCGTCGAGGAGCCTACCAGTTGCGTGTGTTTCTTCCTGACCCAAATCTCCCGCTACGAAGTGCAGGACACCATCGTTGCGAGTCGCGACGAAGGCATAGGCATAGCGGTCGATGGTGCAGTTCAGAATAGCGCCCCCATAATCATCACAGTACGGGGACAGATCGGTCCCACCGCCGGCAAGGCCGAGCCGGAGGGGTGCCCGAGAGCGGACGGAAATTTCGCGCAAGTTAATCCTCATCTACAAGGCGCAGGCGTCAAGCTCGAATAGAACTGTGACGAACAGATCCGCGCGGCGAGCTCAGAGTATGATAGCTATAAGCTGACTTCCAGTCGAATTGGCCGACCGGATGGTATCGCGGCAAGCAAAATTGAGGGAACTCTAGTGACAAGAGAGTCGTTGAAACCCATGGCTATGAACGTTTCGTAAGTCTGAACGAGATGCTTCCGAATGTTAACGGAGGGACTGCCAAAAATAAGATATATCTCGCCACTTTCAGCGCTGCTTACCAAACATGTTCCGTTGGTAAGGTCAGGTCCTTCAGCAATTGCATCAAGATCGGAAAATTCCTCAAATTCTATGCTCGGCCTAAATAAAGAATCATATACCGCCGCACTAGAGATATGATGCCTTAACCCATGGAATACTAGCCAGGTTCGGGTTTTATCTTCTGATATTAACCGCCTACCGTCGAGGTCTGGGCGCACGTGCTTCAATTCTGGCTCCCGATTTTAATTGCCGCTGCAGAAATTAAATTCTTCCCACATCTCAGCAAATTCAGATAATGATGACCTATCATCTGGGACTTCGATTTGCTGCACGCGTCATCGCCCGCAGTCTGAGGGCTTTTGCCCCATCTGCAATTACCGAAGCCGATAAGTAGGGTCAATCGCTTGCTTTCCTTTCCAATCCGAGGTCGAGCACGGCCCCAACGTCCGAGCGACGGCTGAGAGACGGCGGGCTCGTCGGCGGCCGTGCGCCCCGCTGGTCACTGCGCTCGACGCTCGGCGCGCGCCTGTCGCTCTCCTCCGCGGAAGCCGAGCGGATCTATCAGTTGCTGCGGTGCCGGCCAGCCCTCCGGCGCTTCCTGGAAGATGGGCGTGTGTGCCTCCCGAACAGCGCCGTCGAGCCGACCCTGGAAGGCTTTGCGTCGGGCCGTGAGACGTGGTGTTTGGCGGCTTGGAGCGGTGCCTGAATGGCCGCGGCAGTGGCGACGCCGGTCGTGAGCGCGAAGCTGAACGGGGCCGATCCTCAGGCTTGCTCCGGCGACGTCCTCGCCAGAACCGCCGACCTCCCGCACAGCAGATGAGCACGGTGTTGTTGAGCTCGACGACGGTCACGACCCTCGATGAATGCGCGGAGTAGGTGCGGTCGCTAGTGCGGCGCTTGCTGAACCAAGCAGCCTTTTTGCCGCGCTCGTTCTCCTCGTCTGCAAAGCCCGCGAACGCGATGCAAACATCATAAGGTGAAAGGGCTCCAGCCCATCTTTCCCGCATTCCTGCGCACCAAGTGCCCCCTACAAACACGTCCCGCGCCGGCCCATCACTATCGCTGATCGTCCAGCCACAGAACACAATTTTGCAACGTGCTCACATCAGAGCCGCTAATGAGGATCTTCGCTGACGTTCCGCAACGAGACGCTTCGCATTCTGAATCAGTTCGAATTGTTGCATTTTCAGCTTCTCCCGCGCTTCCGCTCGGCTAGGCTTTTCCAGTGACACGAAGAACTCAAACTCACCCTCGAGCGTGGGCTCAATATGGG
>NZ_JBFULT010000319.1:0-8759 GCF_054049755.1 Bradyrhizobium sp. P5_C11_2 | reverse complement strand
ACATAGAACAGGCGGATGGCGCACCATACGTCCGGAACTTGATTTAGCGCAAAAGAGCTGAGGCGACTTGGGGCTAGGCTTTCGAAGCTTCTCAATCGGTCGCCTTGTGGATCGCAGCAATGATCATTGAGCGCTTAAGCCAAGAGCACCGCAATATCGAGAAACTGCTCGCCATCCTTGAGCGGGAACTTCAGGTTTTCGATCGGGGCGACCGCCCCGACTATGAGGTTATCGGCGCGGTTATCAGCTACTTCGAACTTTACCCGGAGGTTTACCACCATCCTCAGGAAGACCTGGTCTTCGACAAGCTAACAATTCGCGATCCCGGTGCGGCTGCGAAGGTCGGTGATCTCGCTCGCGAACACCAGAAGGGGGCCGAACTTTTGCGCCGCGTCGCTCATGCGGTCGACGATGTTCTCGCGGATCGCGAACTGCTTCGGCAGGATGTGCATGCCATCGTTCGCGATTTCATAGAGCACGAGCGGCGCCACATCATGAAGGAAGATCGCGATTTCTTTCCCGCCGCCCTGAAGGCTCTCGAGCCTGAAGATTGGACGGAGATCGCTTCGGCCATGACCAATCCTGAGGATCCGCTGTTCAGCGAGGCCGCCGAAGAGACGTTCGACGCGCTACGGGCGCGCATCTTGCAGTTGGAACAAGAAGCCGAAGCCGGACGGCACTAGTCACGCGGACTCATAAGCCCGTAGGATGGGTAGAGCGCAGCGAAACCCATCGACGGCATCCAACGTCACATGCGGTGACGCCCTTTGGGGCGAGCGTAGACTTGAGTCTGCGGACAAGCTAAATTTTGTCGGTGACGCGCGCGGGGTGAAGATAGGATGGCATGGGCCAGTGCAGAATTCCGATCGCTAGACTTCGATCGGATACCGAGCTGCGTTGTGGTGTACATACGTGCCTTGCTTCTCGCGCTCGCATTGCTGGTCGCGGGCACATCTGCACAAGCAGATCCACAGCGATTTCGCGCTGGCGTCACGCGCATCACAGTGCAGGATGTTGTCCCGTTCGACACATTGATTGTGTATCCAACAGACGCGGCCGAAATTCCCTTTCAGGATGGTCTATTCACAATTGACGCAAGCCGCGATGCGCCGATCGCCCCTGGGGCGCGCTTTCCTGTTGTTCTTTTCTCACATGGCGGAGGGGGAACGATCAAAGCAGGAGGTAGCTCGCTCCCCTATGCCGCTCTTCTCACCTCCTTGGCGCGCGAGGGTTTTGTCGTGGTCGCGCCGTTTCATCCCGGGTCTAAGCGTCCTCGCGAAGCTCTCGAAGATCGACCACGCCAGATTCACAAGGCGCTCACCGCAATGTTGGCCGATCCACGCTTCGCGATGCATACCGATCCTAACCGTCTTGGTATGATGGGATTTTCCTACGGCGGAGCCGTCACGCTGATCGTCGCGGGGGCGACTCCCAGCCTGGCTCACCTGGCGGCTTATTGCCGAGACCGTAGCGATGATCCGATGGCTTGCGACGGCGTGCCGACCGATGGCTCCTTGGCCAATGCGGCCGGCAATAGATCGCCAGATGCGCTCGCCGTGAACGCCCTCATACTATTGGAGCCATTCGGCGCCTTGTTCGATCGAGACGGATTGACGCCGGTCGGCATGCCGACGCTGCTCTATCGTGCGGAAGGCAGCGATCTCAAGGCTGATGGCAATATCTTCGCTCTCGCGGCGGCATTGCCCCATCCGCCGCGACAGGAGTTGGTGCCGGGCGGTCATTTCATATTTTTCGGTCCATGCTCTCCCGCACTGCAAGCCGACGCGCCTGCGGCCTGCAAGGATGCTCCCTGGGTCGACCGTGCGGCGGTCCATCGGCGGATCGAGGCTGAAATTGGCGACTTCCTGCGCCGGAATTTATAGTCCGTAGGATGGGTAGAGCGAAACGAAACCCATCGACAGCATCCGCTGTGAAGCGTGATGGGTTTCGCAAGTGCTCTACCCACGCCTATTCGTGGAGCAGCGTTTGCCAGTCGGGAGGCACCGCGCCGGCCGGACCGGGCACCGGCTGATCCAACGGATGCGAGTGAGGGCCTTGAAGCTTCGGGCCGGCGAAAGCCTCTCCTGTGCGATAGTCGTAAAACCATCGTTCGCCCGGCTCGAAGCTCGTGATGATCGGGTGACCTGTCGCCGCGTTGTGTTTCGTTGCATGCTGATTTGGTGACGCATCACAGCAGCCGATGTGACCGCATTCGACACATCTGCGAAGATGAAACCACCACCCGTCCGCAGCCGAGCATTCCACGCACCCCGTTCCGGTTGGCTTGGCCGCGAGGTTGATGCCATCCCTCTCAGGCTTCATTGGTCAACTCACTGGAAGTGCTCGCAGTTACCGCAGATGCACTCAAGCCGCGATCTCCGCCACCATCGCATTTTGCCAGTGTTTTGCCCGACGGGTCAACATCGCGACAGCACGAAGCCTCTCGCGGGACAATTGGGGTGCGTTCACACAAAGTTGCGGCAGCGATGTGCAGGCGTAACACAAGGCATCGTTCGGCGACGAAAAATCGGCGTATTCCGATCCCCAACAATCACCGCCCACGCTGCAGCCGCACCACGGACAGCGGAGGAACGAAACGTTCTGCCGATAGAAACACCACAGGCCTTGGCTTTGCCAGTTCGTCACGGGAGACGCGCAACATGAACAAATGGGATCAAAAATCTGGAGGGCATCGCCCCTGCCCTGCCTGTTACGGCCCGCCTTCGTCGCGCCGCAGCTTCCTCGCGGGAGCTGGTGCACTTGGCCTCGCCTCGGCCATCCCCGCCGTTGCGGTGCACGGCCAGACCAAGCCGGTCCTGATCGATACCCACCTTCATTTCTATCCGCCCGAATATCAAAAGCTGTGGCTTGGCTACGAAGACGCACGCAAGCAGCCGCACTTTCCCGGTCAGGTGGCCTGGACTCGCGGGAAGCTCGTCGAGGACATGGACCGCAATGGCATACGTACAGGCATCCTGTCGGTCGCCTCTACTCCTGGCGTGTGGTTCGACCTCGGCCCGGTGGAAGCCGGCCGGCTCGCGCGCGCCTGCAACGAGTATGCAGCGGAGATGATGCGCGACCATCCGGGCCGTTTCGGCCTGTTCGCGACCTTGTCGATGCTGGACATCGACGCCACGCTCAAGGAGATCGAATATGCGTTTGATACGCTGAAGGCGGACGGCATCGGGCTGCAAAGCAGCTACGGCGACAAATGGCTCGGCAATGCCGCCTACAGGCCGGTGTTCGAGGAGCTGAACCGTCGCAAGGCGGTCGTTTATGTGCATCCGCTGGTCGCGAGCTGCTGCAGCGCGCTCAGCGTCGGCACGTTTCCGGCGGTGATCGAAGTCCCGCACGACACCACACGTACGGTGACGAGCCTTCTGCTCAGCGGCGCATTTGCCCGCCACCGCGACATCAAATGGCTGTTCTCGCACGCCGGCGGCACGATACCGATGATGGCCGGGCGCATCAATTCGTTCTACGGAGCGCGGCCCGACCTCAAGGAGTTTGCGCCGGAGGGGATCGAAGGCGAGCTGCGCCGGCTTCACTACGACACCGCGAATGCGACTTTCGCGCCGTCCATGGCCGCGCTGCTCAAGCTCGTCCCCGTCTCCCAGATCACCTACGGCAGCGACTATCCGTATTTCGGCCTTGGCCAGTTCGCGCAGTTGCAGAAGCTTGGTCTCTCGACAGGGGATCTCGATGCGATCGGCCATGAGAACGCGATACGTMTCGTTCCCCGCTTGCAGGCTTAGAGCATCGGGCAGCGTCTCCCGACGGCACGGCGATGCGCGACACGGATGCTTGATCTAGATCAAGCCCGCCGCGGCAACGCCATCCCGGAATAGGCCGTCGATGGCCGCGCAGAAAGCGCCGCCCGCCAGCCAAGGAGATGATCGATCATGCCCTCCTCGAATTCCCTGCGCACCCTCGTTCTCGCCGGAGCCGGCGCCCTGCTGCCCGCTATGGGCGTCCAGGCCGGGCCGATCCCGACGCATCTGGCGACGATGAGATCGATGGTCGATCAGAACACCACTGAAGTGCGATGGGTCGGCGGCTGGCGTGGCGGCTATGGCTATCGCGGCGTCGGGTGGGGCTATCGCGGCGGCTGGGGCTATCGCGGCTACGGTTATCGCGGACTCGGCTATGGCGTCGCCGGCGCCGTCGTCGGCGGCGCGATTGCGCGGAGCGCCTATTATGGCAGCTATGGCGGCTACTATAGCGGTTATCCCGCCTACGGCTACAGCTACCCGCCCGCGTCCTATTACGGTTATGGCGGCGGCTATGGCGACGACAATTGCCTGCCCTCCGGCAGCTACTGGGCCTATTAGCGAAAACGCATTCGCCGTTCCGGAGGATGGCTTGCCGCGGGCCGCCATTTCCCGGACGAGCTAGGTCGCATACTCGTTAATTTTGTTGCCGCAGAAAACCTCGCCCACGGTTGTGAAAATCCGGCTATGAGCTATTCCTGCCTTGCGACTTTCGTCAAAGAGCGTCGGTAGTGCATAGGCCGTTGCCGAGCGGCTTCGCCGAAACCAATTCGAGCTGTCGCGCGCTCGGCAAGCCGCTCTCGTATAGAGTGGGGCCGTGGCCGACGATCCTGGTGGTGAACGAGGAACTTGTACTCGTCGATCAAATCCATCCGATCCAGCTCAACCGCGAGCTTGCCGCTACCGAGGAGCACGCCCGCCGGGGTCGCACCCTTGAGATTCTGCACGCCTGTTCGCAGATCACCGGCGATGTGGTGGCTATTGTTCCACGGGAAGTCGTTTCGCGTTGACGACACCACGTACTTCGGCTTGGCATCCAGCTTAACCGCCCACTCGCGCATCGGCGGCGGTACATCCGCTTCGCCGCGGGCGACCGCTGGCCAGTAGCTCTCCATCATCTCGTAGGTGACGCGGCCCCACAACATCGCCCCGCTCTCGTCCATGAGGCGAGTGAAGAAGGCGTGTGTCTCGTTGTCGGCGATTCCTTCTTGGTGGTCGACACAGCCGTCTAAGGTGACGGTGGTGCTGAAGATCAGTAGTCCCATGCGACAAGCATACAATCTTCCGATACCGTAGTCACGCGGGTCAACTGCGGCTGTTGCTGGCAGCAGAACAGCTGCTCTGGTTCACCCTCGTGCCGACGGGCAGCAGCACCTCACCCCTCGCCCGCCGGCGGAACGACATACAAGGTCAGCGCAAACACGGCGTAGATAAAGATCATCAGGGCACCGACGAACCATGCCGAGCGTCCACTCGCGGTGACGAAGGCCGACGTGACCGTTGCAATCATCACCATGGTGACGGCGCCCGGCCAGAATTGCAGGTTCATCGGCGTGGGTCCGACGACGTAGCTGAGCAGCACAAGCGCGGGGGCTACGAACAGCGCGATCTGGGAGGCGCTGCCGAGCGCGATGCTGACGGCCATGTCGAGCCGGTCCTTGCGTGCCGCGGCAAAGGCAACCGCAAATTCGGCGGCGGCGCCGACCAGCGAGACGACAATGAAGCCGACGAAGGCCGGGCTCATCCCGAACGTTTCCGCCGCCTTCTGCACCGATTCCACGAAGATCTCACTCACCAGCGCGACCAGCACGGTGACGACCAGCAGCGTGCCGACGGCGATGCCGATTGGCCAGTGCGCCTCCTTGTCGTCGCCATGATCGGCGCTTGCGAACAATTCCTTGTGCGTCCCGAGCGAGAACAACAGGCCGAGTGCGTAAGCGATGATGAGCAGGACTGAAATGCCGACGCTGAGCTTGTTCAAGATGCCCCCGCCCTGCGGCAGGTGCTCGAGATCGGCGACCGCCGAAGGCGCAAGCAGGGCAACGGTTGCCATCAGCAACAAGCCGGAAGAAAGCCGCGCGCCGGCGCGGTTGTACTCCTGCACGTGGTAGCGCATGCCGCCGATCAGCAGGCAGGCCCCTAGCATGAACACCGCGTTGGTGACGATCGCGCCCGCAATTGAGGCCTTCACCAGCATGTACTGGCCTGCACGCAGTGCCGTGATGGCGATGATCAGCTCCGTCAGATTGCCGAGCGTTGCATTGAGCAGTCCGCCCACGGCATCGCCGGTCTTGGCAGCGACCGCTTCGGTGGCGTGGCTGAGCAGGGCCGCCAGCGGCACGATGGCAAGCACCGCCAACACGAAGAGCAGCGTGTGGGAATGCGGGGCAGCCACATCGGCCACCAGCACGATGGGCACGAAGACCAGCATCCAGAGCAAGGGGGTATTTTTGATTTCCCTGAGCAGGGTTTGCATGACGGCCGCCCTTTCCATGGATGCGCTGATGGAAAGGTCTGCGGGCCTGCGAGGCGAGTATTGATCTGCCTCAATGTGGGCCGTCGGAGTGCCGCCCGTCGCCCGGAGGGTGGGTAGTGCGCAGCGAGACCCATCGACAGCATCCAACGTGACACGTAATGGGTTTCGCAAGTGCTGTGCCATCCTACGGCACTGGACTGAGTGATCACGGCAAGGCGGCGATGGTGGTAATCGCAATCGGTCGGTGGATGTGTGCCCCGGAAAACTTCGCCGGGTTCGGAGGTCCGCCTCTACATGGCCGCCTCATCCTCGCGGCGTAGCGCTATGGCCTGTTGCCGCGCCTCGGACGCTTTCCAGGGAGGGACGTTGCAACGCGGCTCGCCGCTCCGCGATGGCATTGCTCAACAGGTCGAGCACCAGGCCAAATGCCGCGAGTTCCTCTTCCTCGATAGCGCCGTCATCGTAGCACTCGAGCGTTTCACCGATGATGGCGTCGGCCTCGCCCTGCAGGGCCAGCAGTTCCTGGTTGGATTCCGCGGACCGCGCGCTGGAAACCATGGCCAGGATTCTCTTGCGATGGCTGGTGTTTTCCTCTCTTTCGTCTCGATTCAAATAGCGGCGCAACCAGGCGCCTGCCGAACCGATCCCGGAGAGAAGCAGGAGCCCGAACCAGAAATAATCGCCGTACCTGTCGAGGAAGGTACGTTCGTTGCCGTCGATGACGGCCGCCGCTCCCCGATGTACCGGCAGATCGGTGTCCTTCTCGAGGTCCGGCTTGGTGATGTGTGCAGCACCTGGTACCTGCCGCGCAATCGCCTGACGAACGGCAAACAGCTGCCGGAAGAAGGCGGCCACCGTCGTTTCGGATAAGGTCTTTCTCGCCACGATGAGGTGGCTGACGCTGACTGTCTCGACCTTGTCCTCCGGCCAAGCTGGATCCGCATTGAAGACGCTGGGCGGAATTTCCTCGGATTCATACCGGGGGTGCTTCAAGGCGATCGCGTCTGACGTCTCGACGGCGAGAAACTTCGGCTCGCCTCGTGCCCGCGCCGTTGCGGCGATGGCATCCGACGTGATCTTGCTATCGAGTGGACCGACCGCCATGAATGCATCGAGGGTCGGATCGCGCGCCAGTTCCTCGATGTGGTCCGTGCTAAAGTGCGTCACCGCGACCTTGTCGGCTGCCACTCCGGAGGCGCTCAAGATGACCTGCAGCAACGCGGCGTTCGCCGGGGTCCGCCCGATCACGCCGACACGGCGCCCCGCGAGATCGGCGACCTCTTTGATTTTCGGCGAGTGCTTTCTTTTGGAGCTCTTGCCCGCAGGTCCGGACGGCGACCACAGCACGACGAAGTTTTTACGTACGACAGCGACGGTCTGCGCCTCGGCGGGCATTTCCAGGTCGCCGCGGCCAACGGCAAGGTCGGCCTTGCGAGCCCCAAGCAGGGCGAGAGACTCCACCGCCCCGTCCGTTTTGATCGGAGACAGCTTGATAGTTCGGCTTTCACTGCCGAAGGCATCGGCCATTGCCTGAATTACTTTGTAATCGTCGCTGCCCGGTGGTCCAACGGCGATCCGGAGAATGTCCGGCCGCAACGCATAGTAGAGCGCGCCCGCTGCGCCGCCAAAAACAAGAAATCCAACGGCGAGGACCAACAGTAAGGAATTGCTCCTTCTCCGCTCTCGGCGGGCCGCGTCACTGGTCTTGCTTGTACTCTCGGGCGAAGACATTGCTGCTGCCAACCGCAGATCAAGGCGCATCCTGGCTCCTAGGATACCACGTTTTCCCAGGAACAACGTCGTGGCGGCCGGCTTGGTTCATACCGGCTTGGTTCATATCCGTCCGAGCCTGAGGTGCGACTGGCTGCTCTCGGTCGTGCTGCGGCACTCCTCAATTACGGGCAGCCGCCCACCCTGCTATCGCCGTTCCGAATGTCACAGTGAGTACGGCTGAGCGCTTGAATCGAAGCTCCTTCAAATTGCGCGGCCCGGTCACCCGCTGACGCCTGAACGAGCCCCTCTCAGCATGTGGTGTGATAAGCAGTCAGGCGCATCGCAGAATGAAGGCTGTCCGAGCGACGAGATGCATGGACAATCCCCGATCCCTGCCACGATAACATCCTGCCGGTGTTTTGCCCGACGGGTCAACGTCGTCGCGGCAGCGAATGTCGTCGCGACGCGGCTCGAAAATCCCTTATCGATCAAAGGGCCTTCTACTGTGCATGGGGTTGTTTGTCGATTTTTTGTTTTGAGCGCGGGATTGATGGCCATGTTCTGAGCGCCGAGAACGAACCTGCCGCCGCCGCGGCGGTGYGCTCCCTCTCCCCGTTCTTACGGGGCCGCGACGAGCTGCGCTCGCGCTGAGAGGGTTGGGGTGAGGGGCTGGCTCCGCATAAGAGGTGAGAGCTGGACTCGCGGAGACTCCCCCTCACCCGGAATCCGCGCTTCGCGCGAATTCCGGCCTCTCCCCGCAAGCGGGGAGAGGCGAAGAGAGCCGCTCACTCCCCCTGCAC
>NZ_JBFULT010000318.1:0-8780 GCF_054049755.1 Bradyrhizobium sp. P5_C11_2 | reverse complement strand
GTACCTGATCGTGGTGGTGACGCCGAAGACTGCGGCGTCACCGATCCGCGAAACTCCGGTCGGATCATTCGGGTTCGGGATGCCGCCGGAGGGGCGGAACACATATTGGAAGTACGGCGCCACCAGCCAGCCAGGCTTGATGTGCGCCTCGTAGATCATCTCGAGCAAGGTCTCGTTGCTGCGCACGGGACTCAGGACGCCGGTGAAGGCCTGGGTATCGACATCGAGGTTGCGGGCGGTGTTGGAGATCCGCATGTAGGCCATCGCCACGCCGAAGCGGTCGAGCGGACGGCCTGGCGTGAAGCCGACGAAGCCGATGCCGCCGTCCACATAAAGGTCGATCAGATTGCGGTCCGGCGGGCTGTAGGCGATGCGGCCGAACGCCGTGACGCCGGGGATCGAGGCCGAGGTGCTGTTGTCCGTGACCTCCGGCGGGCGGTAGAGCACCTGCTCCACGACCGCAAAGATTCCGTAGTTGCCGCGAAGCTTTGCCGGAATGCCGGACCCGTCGGGATCCGCGATCGACATGCCCTCCGCGGTAAACCGCTGGCTGTCGAACGAACCATAATGCTTCCAGGCCCCCGGCGTGAAATTGCCGGCGAGCGGACGGCCGCCGATATCGATGTCGTAGTTGAAGCGGACCTGCCCGATCACCCAGGGCGGATCGTTGACGCGGAATGCGAGACCGTGATGGTCGCGAATCTGCGGATCGGCGTCGCCCGGGCCTGACGGATCGCCGTTGAACACCGCGCCGTAGGCGATGATCTTGTCCGTCAAGGCGGCCTTGACGCGAATGCCGGGCACCGCGATCGGCGGCGCCGGGCCGCCGGCCGGAAGGTTGCTCGCCTTGATCGCGGGCCAGCCGAAGGTGCCGTTGATGAAGAGGTCGTCGGTCTGGCTGTCGAAGAACTCGACGTCCGCGGCCTGCTGGCCCGCCCGGATGTTCAGCCTGTCGCCAAAGAAGCTCTGCTCGAAATAGGCGTTGTAGAGCCGCTGGTCGGGCAGCGCCTCGATCTCGCTGATGGTGGCGAGGTTTTGCACGTAGTTGCGGGAGAGCCCGCGGCCGTAGATCACGAAGGCGTTGGCGTAGAAGCGGCCACCGGTCCAGCCGACGAGCTTGTCGAGATCGGCGTCGACCGACAGATCGAGGCGGCCGAAATGGATGGCGCCGCGCGCGACCCCGCCCGAGACATTGCCGATGTTGTCGGCGATGTAGGTGGCGCCGAAGTTCAGGCCCTTGTTGGCAAGCCCGTCATGCCATTCGTTGAACCATTTGGGCGCCAGCCATTCGGCCGCGCTTTCGTCCTTGGCGCCGGCGAACGCGCCGGTGCTGGCCGCCGTGCAGGCCAGCACAATCGCGGTTGCGCATCGCAACGCAGATCTTTGGGCAGTCCCGATCACGCCTGGCGTACGCTATTTGAAAATACCTGTGCGCCGCATGAACAGATAGGCGGCACCAATCGACGAAGCCATCAAGGCGGCGGCCCAGAGGAAACCGGTCTCGACATCGGTGAGCGGCAAACCCTTGGTGTTCATGCCGAAGATGCCAGTCACCAGCGTCGGCGGCAACAGCAGCGTCGTCACGATCGACAGCGTGTGGAGGTGCCGGTTGCTCTCCTCCTCGTTCTTGAAGCGCAGCTCCTCCTCGAGCAGGCGGCTGCGTTCCCGGAGTTCGACGATGTCGTGATCGAGCCCGTCCAGCCGCTGCGCCAGCTTGCCGGCATGGATGCGCAAGGACGGCGAGAGGTGATCGGTGTTCTTCTGGTCGAGGCGGTGAAACAGCACGCGCAATCCGGTGAGCTGGCGATGCAGCCTGACGCAGGTCCGGCGCAGCCGGCCGAGGATGCGGCGCATCTCCGGCTTGGCCTCGTCGGCCAGAATCCGTTCCTCGATATCGTCGACCTCCTGCCCGAGCTTGTCGGCCATCCGGTCCAGGGTGTCGGCGACCTCGTCGACGATCTTCTCCAGGAGATGGGCGACATTGTCGACGCGGTAGCCGCCTTCGAGCACCCGGCGCGTCGCRTCGGCCGAGCACAGCGCCTGATGGCGGCCGCTGACCAGGAGATGCTCGGTCATGGCGAAGCGCAGGAACGCGGTCTCTTCCGTCGCGCTGTCGATGTCGCGCACGAGATCGGAGAACACGCCGTAGACGCAATTGTCGATGACGTGAAGCTGCTGGAAGGTGTCGTGGGACAGCAGGAGCTCGCGGGAGAGCGGCGGCAGCTGCGAGGCCGTGATCCACGGCCGCACGCGCGCGTCGGTCAGGTTGAAATGCAGCCAGAGCCGGCCGTCATGGCTGAACTCGATCGGCTGGTCGATCGGCAGCGCCTCGGCGCTGCCGTCGCCGTGCAGCCGGAATGCCCAGACGAGGCCAGGGATCGACGGCGCAGCATCCGAAATCGCGCTGACAAGCTTTGCCGGCTCAGCCATGGCCAACCCCAACCGTCAACAGATGCCCCGCTCCGGAAGACGGCTGACGGCATCTTCCGGACCCACGCGGGGTACTCAATTACGGCTTTGTTACAGTTTGATGATAGCGAGCCGCGCTACTCCGCGGCCAGCCCCGTCGCGGCCGCCGCCTCGGCTTCCCTGATGTAGTCATGGACCACGCGGCCGAACGGCAGCGTCAGATCGGCGATGTAGTGATGCGCGCCGACGACGCGGCGAACCGGAAAATCGGCAACCGGYGCATTGACGTGCGGCACCAGATGCAGGCGGCCCGGCCCCATCCACGACCCCTTCGGCACGATGTCGGTGAGGTTGATCGCGACGAGCTGGCAGACCTCGAGACGGCCGTCGACGCCGGGGATCATCTTCAGATTGATCTGCGTCTTCGACAGCGTGGCGCGGGTGAGATCGCCGTTGCCGGCCATGCTCTCGTGCTTGTAGCCCATCGTGCCCATGGCGACGAGCTGGCCGGCATATTCCAGCGTGCCGGYCAGCGTGTCCTTGACGATCTCGAGTTTCGGATGGGCGTATTTCTTGGGAAAGCCCCAGATCTCGCGCCCCGCCGCGATCGGCGGATCGTCGTCCAGATACATCTGCGAGACGAAGTTCACCTCCTCGCCGTGCAGACGCGCCGGAATGACCAGGCCGGATTCGGTGTAGCTGCCGAAGCCGGAGGAGTCCGGCATCCTGATCCATTCATAGTGCACGATCGGCTGCTCGATCGGCTCCAGCGGCTCAGGCAGGCCGGCGCGGATCAGGTCCGGGTCGGTCTCGTAGGTGATGACGAGGAATTCGCGATTGACGAAGCGATAAGGGCCGGCCGGATAGCTCGGCCCGGCAGCCGGCATGGACGGAAGTCTCAGCAAATCTTCCCTGCGCATCGCTGGTCTCCTGTGTGATGTCTGTGAGGCCCGCCCGGCGGCTTCGAGCCCGATGCAAATTGCTAGCCGTCGTCATTGACTGCGATGTGAAGGTTTTCCGTCAGGCGCACGACCCGGCGCCATTCCCGGCGCGGTTGACCAGCATGCGAACGATGCATCGGCGCCGACATTGTCATCACGCCGTCACCGCGGGCCGCAATCGTCGAGCTAAGGCAGGAGACATCACCATGGACGCCCGAACGTCACATCCGTCACATCAGAGCTTTGCGCGGGGCTGGCGCCCCGAGCGCTGCGATCGCGTCGCGCTGGTGCTGCAAGGCGGCGGTGCGCTCGGCGCGTATCAGGCCGGCGTCTATCAGGCGCTGCACGAGGCCGGCATCGAGCCCGACTGGGTCTGCGGCGTCTCGATCGGCGCGATCAACTCCGCCATCATCGCCGGCAACAAGCCGGAGAACCGGCTCGATGCGTTGCGCATCTTCTGGGAGCGCATCACCAACCGCAAGATCTGGCATTAWACGCCGGACGGCGACATCTTCCGCCAGGCCCGCAATCTGATGAGCGCCTACATGACCTCGGCGCTCGGCCAGCCCGGCTTCTTCACGCCGCACCAGGTCAATCCGTGGTTCAGCCCGGTCGGCGCCCGCACCGCGACCAGCTATTACGACACCGCGCCGCTGAAGGAGACGCTGCTCGAGCTCGTCGACTTCGACCTCATCAACGACAAGAAGGTCCGCTTCGCGGTCGGCGCGGTGAACGTGCTGTCCGGCAACTTCATCTATTTCGACAACGCCCATGACGAGATCGAGCCGGAGCACATCATGGCGTCCGGCGCGCTGCCGCCGGCGCTGCCGATGGTGCGGATCGGCACCGATCATTTCTGGGACGGCGGCATCGTCTCCAACACGCCGCTCCAGCATCTGCTCGACCAGGAGGACGACCTCAACTCGCTGGTGTTCCAGGTCGACCTGTTCAGCGCCCGCGGCGTGCTGCCGCGCTCGATCCAGGACGTGATGGCCCGCCACAAGGACATCATGTATTCCTCGCGCACGCGCCACAACACCGACGTCTATCGCCGCACGCACAATCTCAAGGTCCAGCTCTACAAGGCCCTGGCGAAGCTTCCCGACGAACAGCTGTCCGACGAGGAGCGCCAGCTCAAGGCGAGCCTGCGCGACATGCCGGAGATCGCGATCCTGCATCTGATCTACCAGCAGAAGGCCTATGAGGGCGACGCCAAGGACCACGAATTCTCGGGCACCTCGATGCGCGAGCACTGGGCGAGCGGCTACGAGGACACCAAGCGCACCCTGAAGCGGCGCGACTGGATCAAGATGCCCGAGGAAGGCATGGGCCTCGTCGTCCACGACGTGCACCGGGAGACGGAGAGCGCGTAAGCGCCGGCCCGCCGTCATCGCGCGCGCAATAATCGAGAGTGGAACTCGAGTTCACCCCCCATCGTCATTGCGAGCGCGGCGAAGCAATCCAGGCAGTCGCCGCTGAGAGACTCTGGATTGCTTCGCTGCGCTCGCAATGACGGAGTATGACGCATCATTGCGTTCATCCAATTCACGCTTCGGCCTGCAGACACGCCTCCGCATTCTCGCGACTTGTTTCGCCCGAGCTTTGCTCTCRTCGTTGCCCCTTCCGGCACGAAAGGGCGCAGGGAAGGCCGGGCGCCGGCTGGCACCCGCAGTCCCGTGTGCTGAAAAGATGCGCACGGGATGGACAACAGGTGAAGCCGAGCAACCGGCCTTCCCTGCGCGGATGGTTTTACGGCTTATGTCGTGCTCTCCCCGGGGAGCGATGCACTATTGCCCCCGTCGCCTTGCGGATGGCTGATGTGCCGACCCGGTTGGGCCGCCCGCATCACCGCAACACTTGACGCACAGACCCCGGGCGTCAGGACCACACGATTTTGCCGTCCGCGCACATCCCCGCCCCTGTCCCCGATGGCTGGCGTGCGCTCACCATCGAAGCCGAACGAGGACGCTGTCAGCGCCGTGTCGTACCGCGCGTGCTGATGCTCACGGGGATTCCGCCCTGCAACGGCCCGGCGCGGCGACGCCGTCGCGGCCACCGCCTCCCTGCCCGCGTCTCGTGACGGTCGCGAAACGCCCCTTCTGGCGGGCCGGAATGGACGGAATATGCGTCATATCCGAAATTCGGTAAACAAGAATGTTTTTGCAAGGAGGGATTGACAGGGTGTTTTGCCCGACGGGCAACGCATCATCTCGCTGAGTATCGCGCAGCTTCGTCAATGGTGCTGACGGTAATTCCCCGGAATTGCCCGTTGCTCCTGCCCCGGTCTGGGATGGACCATTCAACGCATCCACTTCGCCTCGGATCACACCCGCCGCGTCTGTTCTTTCGCCGTTGTTATTCGATACGCAGGCGCTATCGTGTGCAGGCGGCGCAGCCGCGACATTCATCCGATAATTCTAGTAGTGGGAGAATCGCATGAAATTCATAACCACCTGGAGCGTACCTCAAGGCACCTTCAATGCAGCCGTCGCCCGCTTTCTCGAGACCGGCGGCGCACCGCCCGAGGGCGTCAAGATGCTGGGTCGCTGGCATGGCATGAATGGACAGGGATTTGCGATCTCTGAATCGAGTGATCCAAAAGCCATGTATCGCTGGCTCGCGCAATGGTCTGACCTGCTCCCATTGACCGTCACGCCTTGCCTCGAAGACGCAGACGCGGGCGAGGTGATGGCGTCGCTCCCCAAGCGCTGAGCGTCAAGCGTTGATCATCAATACTCACGTCACTGCCGCCGCTGAAACCGGCGGTAGTGACATGCCCGCCAGTGGCGACCTCGCTGCTAGCGCTCAGACGGCGACCGAAGCTCGCATTGCTCGTGGCACTCATTGAGGCGTGCCGTACGTGCTGGCCCAGCCCAATCATGAGGCGGTCGGCTGGCCGAGGCGGGCCTGTGCAAGCAGTATGCCGTCAGAAGCGTCTTGATAGCCATCTGGTCTGTCTACGGTTCATTCCCAGAGACGACCTCTTACAGAAAACTGCGTGTCTCACCTGCGGAGCGCAATCCAGCGCTGTCATCGCAACTTCGCAAAGGCTCTGCAAACAATGCGTCTCGCGTAACATGGCCATCCTGATGGACGGCGTTTCTTTTGGTGCTGCCGCGACCGAGTTCATTCAGACTCTGCGCGACGGCAACAAGGGCAATTCGAGAGGATCTCCGTGACCATCGGCCAACGACTAGACGAGGTCCAGGGATTTGGACCTGGTTTTGATTTCATGCGCATATTCCTGGCCGTCAGCGTCGTGCTGATTTCACGCTCCGCTGACTACTGGAACGTGGTCTCCGCTCGATCCGGTCTGGATGTTTCAGTTTTCGATCCTGCCGATGTTCTTTGCGCTCAGCGGCTTCCTGATCGGGGGAAGTGCGCAGCGACTCGCGTTCAGCTCGTTCATCCTGAACCGCGGATTCCGGATCATGCCGGCCCTGGTCGTGGAAATCGTTCTCTCGGCATTGATTCTCGGGCCGCTCGTAACGAGCTTGGATCTCGCCTCCTACTTCAGCGACGAACGATTCTTCAGGTACTTCCTCAGTATCGTCGGTTTCATCCAATACGAACTCCCGGGTGTCTTTGAGAACGCCCACTATACGCGGATGCTGAACGGGCACGCGGCGGGGATTGTCAACGGGTCGCTGTGGACCGTCCCGCATGAGATGTTCTGCTACCTCATCATGTCAGCCATCATCCTCCYGGGCCTGCTCAAGAGACCTCTTTTCGTGCTGTCGTTGACAATTCTCGTCGTATCCGGTGCCATCGCGTTGCAACTGACGGCACCACATCCGGGCCGTATTCTTGACTCGCTCTCCTACATCTTTGTCCAACGTGGCTCCGCCCGTCTTATTCCGGCGTTTCTGGCCGGTTTGCTCTTCTATCAATTCCGGTACGCGATACCGTTCAGGTGGTCGCTCGCGGCGGCTTGCTTCGCCGGCCTTACCGCGATCCAGTTCATTGGGACGCAAGACTGGATCGCATCGGTGCTCGTCCAGGCCATAACCACACCGATGCTCGCCTACATCACGGTCTTCCTTGGATTGACGCCGCTTCCAAAGCTCGGAATTCTCGGCTCGAGTGATTACTCCTACGGGGTCTATCTCTATTCCTGCCCGATCCAGCAGACTGTGAACTGGCTACTGCCGGATATTCGCAGCAATACCTTCAATTTCGTCACCAGCCTGGTATTGACGGCGCTGTTCGCAGCCTTCTCCTGGCACTTCATCGAGAAGCCTGCACTCAGGTTGCGGAAGAGCTTTTCTTTGGGGCGGCCCGCACATCAAGCCGAGACGCTTGCCGTCGAACCGGCGCCGCTCACGGTACCCTCCCGCGAAATCGCCTAGGCAGAGAATGCGATGGTGGTGACAAGGCCGGACTGTCATCGTGATTGGCGCGACTGTGTCAAGATGCCGATGAAGGCATGGGCCTCGTCGTGCACGACCCACCGGGAAACGGAGAGCGCGTAACGCCCCCACCGCAAAAAACGCGAAAACAACCCCATGCACAGTAGCCGGGGCATGGCGGGTCAATGACTTAGCGCGTCCGCAAAGCGGTTTGACTCGTCGGGCAAAACACCGGCATCATGTCATCATTGAGTATCTGCGCCATCGTCGTCTTCAACTTGCAGAATGGTCTCCGACAGCAGAGCGGCAGCCTTTTGAAGCGGCGGTATGAACCGGTCCAGTTCGGCGAAGCTCACGCGAGCCACCGGTACCGAGACGCCCAGGCAAGCGATCAGTTCTCGATCCGGTGACAGAATCGGGACGGCACATCCCACCACTCCCTTCACATACTCTTCGTTTGTTTTGGCCCAGCCGCGTTGCCGCGTATCCTCGAGAACCTTCATCAGCCCGTGGACATCGACGATCGTCGTTTCCGTGAATTTGGTGAGGGGTAGTGCGCGGCAGAGCTTCGCCYGGGTCCGCTCGGGCAGTCTGCTCATGTAGATCTTTCCGGTCGACGTACAGTGTAACGGCGCCGCCTCTCCCGGATTGAACTGAAGACCTTGCGGCTCCGAAACGCGAACGCTGTCGACATAGGCAACGAAATTATCGCGGACGACGCCGATCTCGCATTGCTCGCCAATTTCTCCGGCGACCGCCCGAAGCACCGCGTGCCGCCGCGCGGTACGAAACGCAGCTCCTATGACAGCGGCGGACAGTGTGACGAGTTGGTTTCCGACAACGTAACGCTTCGTACCCAATGCCTTCTGAAGCAGTCCGCGGTCCTCGAGATTTCCAATCAACCTGTGCGCTGTCGGAAGAGGCAGAGACAGAGCCTTTGCAATCTCTGCTGCTGAGACGGCTTTGCGTTGGTCGGCAACGTGCCGAACGATCGCAACCGCGCGATCCAAAGGCCCATCCTTCTCAATTCGCTTCGTCATTTGCCCACCGGCCGAAATTGGCAGCGAAATCAATATCAAGA
>NZ_JBFULT010000317.1:0-8866 GCF_054049755.1 Bradyrhizobium sp. P5_C11_2 | reverse complement strand
CTCGAAGGGGCGGCAAAGCTCAAGCGCAGCCCGGCCCATTCCGGCTCTCGGTCACGACCGACCTGACGATTTGCAAGACAGCCGGCCGGCGGCATTCGCGCAAGGCGCTACTTCGAGTCCTTGTTCAGCTCTATTGCGACCTGCGAGACCCAGGCGCCGGGCGCATCCCAACACCATACGTGACTGAAGCCCGCAGCACAGTTCCGCTCACGCGCTCATATGCCGACGATGAAGTCTAATCCTGCGGCAATGCGTCGAGATGGCACGCCACCCACTGATCGCCTCCGCTTGAGCGAAGCTCCGGCTCCTCCGTCCGGCAGCGGTCGAAGACGTACGGACAACGGGTGTGGAAGCGGCATCCGCTCGGCGGATGGATCGGGCTCGGCACGTCGCCGCTCAGGATGATGGGGCTGCGCTGGGCACCAGGCTCGGGCAGCGGCACCGCCGACAGCAGCGCCTTGGTGTAGGGATGTCTCGGCGCGGCAAAAATCTCCCGCCGCGGCGCCACCTCGACGATCTTGCCCAGATACATCACCGCGACGCGGTGGGTCATGTGCTCGACGATCGCGAGATCATGACTGATGAACAGCAGCGCGAGGCCGAACTCGTTCTGGAGATCCTGCAACAGGTTGACGATCTGCGCCTTGACCGAGACGTCGAGCGCGGAGACCGCCTCGTCGCAGACGATCAGCTCGGGTTCGGCGGCAAGCGCCCGCGCGATGCCGATGCGCTGACGCTGGCCGCCGGAGAATTCATGCGGCCTGCGGTTCAGCGCCTCGCGCGGCAGGCGCACGGTGTCCATCAGCGCCGTGACGCGCGCCTCGAGATCGGCCGCCGACTTGGCGAGGCCGAAATTGCGGATCGGCTCAGCCAGAATGTCGCGCACGCGCATGCGCGGATTGAGGCTCGAGAACGGATCCTGGAACACCACCTGCACGCGACGGCGCATCTGCCGCATCGTGCTCGGATGCGCGTCGTCGATACGCTGGCCGTCGAGGATCACCTGGCCGGCGGTGATGTCGAACAGCCGCAAAACGGCGCGGCCGACCGTCGACTTGCCGCAGCCGGATTCGCCGACCAGCGACAGCGTCTCGCCGCGCGCGATCTCGAACGACACGCCGTCCACCGCATAGACCCATTCGGACCTGCGGTTGAACAGGCCAGTCTTGACCGGAAAGTGCTTCTTGAGGTCGTTGACCTGGAGCAGCGGAGGACTCATGCCGCGGCGGCTCCCTTGGCTGCGTAATGGCAGGCGGCGACGTGTCGCGGCCCCT
Source organism: Bradyrhizobium sp. P5_C11_2 (assembly GCF_054049755.1). Lineage (NCBI taxonomy): Bacteria > Pseudomonadati > Pseudomonadota > Alphaproteobacteria > Hyphomicrobiales > Nitrobacteraceae > Bradyrhizobium > Bradyrhizobium sp. P5_C11_2. Next base: position 7,592 of record NZ_JBFULT010000317.1, on the reverse strand, counting down.
TCTCCTCGAGCCCCGGCGCATATTGGCGGYAGAGATCGGTGGCGAGCGAACAGCGTCCGGCAAACACACAGCCGGTGATCGGCTTGCGCAGATCAGGGACCTGTCCGGGAATCTCGGCGAGCCGCCTCGCCGTGCCGGTCAGCGAAGAGCCGAGCCGCGGCACGGCGCCGAGCAGGCCTTGCGTATAGGGATGGCGCGGCGAGCGGAACAGCTCGGCGACCGGCGCCTCCTCGACCTTGCGGCCGGCATACATCACCATGACACGCTCGGCGATCTCGGCGACGACGCCGAGATCATGGGTGATGAGAATGATCGCCGCGCCGACCCGGCGCTTGAGATCAAGCATCAATTTCAGGATCTGCGCCTGGATGGTCACGTCGAGCGCCGTGGTCGGTTCGTCGGCGATCAGGAGTTTCGGGTTGCAGGCGAGCGCAATCGCGATCATCACGCGCTGGCGCATGCCGCCGGAAAGCTGGTGCGGATATTCGCGCACGCGCCGCTTCGGCTCGGGAATGCCGACCAGCGTCAACATCTCGATCGCGTGCGCCTCGGCGGCCTGCTGGTCCAGACCCTGATGGATCATCAGCGTCTCGCGGATCTGGCGGCCAACCGTCAGGACCGGATTGAGGCTCGTCATCGGCTCCTGAAAGATCATCGAGATGTCGTTGCCACGGATCGCGCGCATCTCGCGGTCGGAGAGTTGCAGGAGGTCCCTGCCCGCAAAGCGGATGACGCCCGCGATCTTGCCGGGCGGCTCCGGGATCAGCCGCATCAGCGACATCGACGTCACCGACTTGCCGCAGCCGGACTCGCCGACAATCGCCAGCGTCTCGCCCTCGTTGACATGGAAGGACACGCCTTCGACCGCACGGTTGATGCCCCCGGGCGTGCGAAAGTGGGTTTGCAGATTCTCGACTTCGAGCAGCGCCATCGCGATCAGCCCCTTGCCATCAGAGGCTCTTGGCCATGCGCGGGTCGAGCGCATCACGAAGGCCGTCGCCGAGCAAATTCACGGCAAGCACGGTGACCGACAGGAAGGCCGCCGGAAAGAACACGATGTAGGGCTTGACCTGCCACAGCGCGCGGCCTTCGGCCATGATGTTGCCCCAAGACGGAATGGTGGGCGGCGTACCGGCGCCGATGAAGGACAGGATCGCCTCCGTGATCATGGCGCTGGCGCAGATATAGGTCGCCTGGACCAGCATGGGCGCCAGCGTGTTGGGCAGGATGTGGCGCAGGATGATCATCGGCGTGCGCGTTCCGCACGCCACCGCCGCATCCACATAGGGCTGCTCGCGCAGCGACAGCACCACACTTCGGACAAGACGGGAAACCCGCGGGATTTCGGCGATGGTGATCGCCAGGATGACGTTGCCGACGCTGCCGCGCGTCAACGCCATCAGCGCGATCGCCAGCAGGATCGGCGGTATCGACATCAGGCCGTCCATGAAGCGCATAAGGATCCCGTCCGCCCAGCGGATGAAGCCGGAGACGATGCCGATGGCAAGACCGGCGATCGAGGCGAACATCGCGACCGAGAGGCCGACCGTGAGCGAGACCCGCGCGCCGTAGAGCACGCGTGAATAGATATCGCGGCCGAGCACGTCGGTGCCGAACCAGAAAGCGGCCGACGGCGCCCGGGTCCGCTTGGCGGGCGCGAGCGCGGTCGGATCGACCGTTCCGAGATAAGGCGCGAAGATCGCGACCAGGACGAGGGTCAGCAGCAGCGCGCCGCCGATCGCGACCGTGGGATGGCCGCGCAGGAAGCCGACAATGCCGCGCCGGATTTTTGCCGGCCGCAACAGCTCGGGCAGTTGCGGCGCGACGACGAACCCGGCCGGAAGCGGTTGCGTGGTGATGGTCGTGTCGGTCAATAGCGGATCCTCGGATCAACGAGCGTATAGATGACGTCGATCATCAAATTGACGAGGACGTAGACGAAGCTGAACAGCAGCACGATGCCCTGGATCACGGGATAGTCGCGGCGCAGGATCGCATCGATCGTGAGCCGGCCGAGGCCGGGAATCGCGAACACGCTTTCGGTGACAACCGCGCCGCCGATCAGAAGCGCGATGCCGATCCCGATCACGGTCACGATCGGCACCGCCGCGTTCTTCAGCGCGTGAACGAACAGGATGCCGCCCTGCCCGAGCCCCTTGGCGCGCGCGGTGCGGATATAGTCCTGCTGCAGCACTTCGAGCATGGTGGCGCGGGTGATGCGCGCGATCAGCGCGATGTAGACGCAGCCGAGCGCGACCGCCGGCAGGATCAAATTCTCCAGCCAGGGCCAGAAGCCTTGGGTGAGCGGCGTGTAACCCTGCACCGGAAGCCATTCCAGTTCGAGCGCAAAGATGTAGGCGAGCATGTAGCCGACCACGAAGACGGGCAGCGAGAACCCGAACACGGCAAAGCCCATGATGGCGCGGTCGATCAGGCTGCCGGCCTTCCACGCCGCCACCACGCCGAGCGGCACCGCGACCACGATCGTGAGCAGAAGCGTGACCATCATCAGCGACAGCGTCGGTCCGAGACGCTGCCCGATCATGGTCGAGACCGGCAGGTTGGTGAAGATCGAGGTGCCGAGATCGCCATGCAGGATGCGCCAGACCCAGCTTCCGAACTGGATCAGGAACGGACGATCGAGGCCGAGGCTCTGGCGAATGCGCTCCACATCCTCCGGGCTTGCCTGATCGCCCGCGATCACCACGGCCGGATCACCCGGCGCGATGTAGAGCAGGCTGAACACGAACAGCGCGACGATTGCCATGACCGGCAAGGTCGCGACGATGCGCCGGAGGATGTAGGAGAGCATGTGGCCTTATCGCACGATCAAGCGGACTTGGATACGCCCCAGAAGAACGGCAACGGTCCCTTGCCAACGCCGGAGACGTTCTTGCGCCACGCGGTGTAGCTCAGGAAGAAGCCGGTCGGCGCATAGACGACGTCATCCATCGCCGCCTTGTTGAGGCGACCGATGGCGGCTTTCTCCTCATCGAGGTTCTTGGCCTCGAACCAGGAGGTGACCTCCTTTTCGGTGCCGGGGCTGTTGGGCCAGCCGAACCAGGCCTTGTCGCCATTGGCGCGAATGGCAGTGTACGGGGCCGGATTGATGCAGTCCGCGCCCGCATGCCAGGTGTGGAACATGTTCCAGCCGCCCTGTCCCGGCGGCGTCTTCGCCGCACGACGCGAGCCGACCGTGCCCCAATCGGTCGCGACGAAGTCGACATTCATGCCGAGCCTCTTCAGGAGGTCGGCGGTCACGTCACCCTGCGCCTTGGTGATCGGCTGGTCCTGCGCCACGAGGCAGGTGACCGGCTGGCCGGAATAGCCGCTCTCGGCGAGCAGCTTCTTGGCCGCGTCGAAATCGCGCTTGCCCTTCAGGATATCACCGCCCACTTCCGTGTAGAGCGGCGTATTCGGCGTGAAGAAGCCCGGCAGCGGTTTCCAGAGCGCGGTGTCGTCGCCGACGATCGCGCGCATATAGTCTTCCTGGCTCAGCGCCATCAACACCGCGCGCCGCGCCCGCACGTCGTTGAAGGGCGGATACAGGAAGTTCATGCGGAACGAGCCGACATTGCCGAGGGGATCGCCGATATCGACGCTGATGTTCTTGTTCTTCTTCAGGACCGGCACGAGGTCCGCGATCGGATTCTCCCACCAGTCGATCTCGCCATTCTGCAACGCGGCGGCAGCGGTGGCCGGATCCGGCATCACCACCCACTCGATGCGGTCGACCAGCATTTGCTTGCCGCCGGCAAGCCACGAGGACTTTTCCTGCCGCGGCGCATAGTCGGCAAACTTCTCGAACACCGCTTTCGCGCCGGGCACCCACTCGGCTTTCGCGAACTTCATCGGCCCGGAGCCGACATATTCGCCGATCTGCTTGAACGGATCGGTCTGCGCGATGCGTTCCGGCATGATGAAGGCGCAAGGCGAGTTGTTCTTGGCGAGCGCGTAGAGCAGCTTCGGGAAGGGCTGCTTCAGCACCCATTTGAACGTCCGGTCGTCGACGGCGGTGAGCTCCTGCTGGAGCGCCTTGATCATCAACCCCATCGGATCGCGCGCCGACCAGCGCGCAAGGCTCGCGACGACGTCCTTGCTCAGCACCGGCTCGCCGTCATGGAACTTGAGGCCCGAACGCAGCTTGAACGTCCAGATCGTGCCATCGTCGCTCACCTGCTCGGATTCGACCATCTGGCGCTGCGGTTGAAGCGAGGAATCGATGCCGTAAAGCGTGTCCCAGACCATCGCGGCGGCGTTGCGCACGACATATTGCGTGCCCCAGATCGGATCGAAATTGGCAAGGTTGGCCTGCGGCACGAAACGCAGGGTGCGGGCAGCCGCGCCTTGCGAAAGCGCCGGAGCCGAGAGGCTACCCGTCAGCGCCAGGCCGCCTGCGCCAGCCAGTCCCTTCAATACGGTCCTGCGATCCATGAAGTCCTCCCAGTAATGCCGTGATGCCGGCCGTTCGTTGGCCAAGGGCAGGTGAAACAGAAGCCATTCGCCTGCAAATGGTATGCCAGTAACCAGGCCTTCGCTAGCCGGATCTGGATGGCTTTTGCGGCTGGTTCGGGCCTCAAAGCGCGGCCGCCAGCGCCGGCCCGGTCTCGAAATGGGGGATCGCCTCGACCAGCTTGCGCGTGTAGTCGGTTTTGGGATTATCGAACAACGCCCGGCTTTCCCCCTGCTCCACGATGCCGCCATTGCGCAGCACGATGGTGCGGTCGCAGAGCATGCGCACCACGTTGAGATCGTGGCTGACGAACAGCAGCGCGATGTCGTTCTCGCGCCGCAGGCGGTCGAGCAGTTGCAGCACCACCGCCTGCACCGAGACGTCGAGCGCGGCGGTCGGCTCGTCCAGCACCAGGAGCCGCGGCCGGCAGGCGATGGCGCGGGCAATGCCGACGCGGGCCTTCTGGCCCCCGGAGAGCTGATGCGGGAAGCGCGGCAGCAGATCCTGCGGCAACCCCACCCGCTCCGCGCATTCTTCCACCCGCTCCCGCAATTGGCTGCCCGCCCGCAAACCGTCGAGCCGCATCAGCGGATGGGCAATGCAGTCGAAGGCGGTAAAGCGCGGGTTGAGGCTCTCATTCGGGTCCTGGAAGACGATTTGAATGTCCTTGCGGAAGCGCGAGCGATGAAAGTCGCGCGCCGCCACGTGACCGATCGACTGCCCGTCGAACACGATGTCGCCTTCGCTCGGATCGATCAGGCGGCAGATCATGCGCGACGTCGTGCTCTTGCCGGATCCGGATTCGCCGACAAGCCCGACGCTCTCGCCGCCGGCCATCGTCATCGAAAAATCCGCGACCGCCGCAGAGCCCTGGTCGAAACGTTTCGCGAGTTTACGCACCTCAAGCAGCGGGGGCGTACCGTACGCGGGCTCCAGCCTGGGCTTGCTGATCATTGCCGCGTAGCCTTCCCGCTCCTCCTCCGTCACGAGATCCTCAATCCGGGAGGTCGCAGTGGGCGATGCCGCAACCAGCCGCTTGGTATAGGCGTGCTGCGGCGCGCTGAAGAGCGTCCTGGGGCTGGCCTCCTCGACGATGCGACCGCGCTCCATCACGGCGATGCGGCGGCAGTATCGCGCCGCGAGCCCCAGATCGTGCGTAATCAGGATCGTCGCCATGCCGCGCGCGGCGGCAATGTCTGCCAAAAGGTCCATCACCACCTTCTGCGTGGTGACGTCGAGCCCGGTCGTCGGCTCGTCGGCGATCAGCAGTGCAGGATTGCAGGAAATCGCGATCGCAATCATGACGCGCTGGCACATGCCGCCGGAGAGCTCGTGCGGATAGGCGTTCATCCGCGTCTCGGGGTCGCGGATCTGGACGGCGCGCAGCAGCTCCAGCGCCTCGGCGCGCGCGGCGTCCTTCGAGATCCGCTTGTGGGTGAGGATCGCGTCCGCGATCTGCAAGCCGATCGCCCGGATCGGATTGAGCGCCGCCCGCGGGTTCTGGAAGATCATCGACATCGCAGCGCCCTGCAGCTGACGAAGATCGTCGCCCCTGAGCTTGGTGACGTCCTGCCCGCGAAACAGGATCTTTCCGGCAGTGACACGGCCAGCCGAATCCAGCAGCCGCGTCGTCGCAAAGCCGGTGACCGACTTGCCCGAACCGCTCTCGCCGACGAGGCCGAGCATCTCGCCGGCTTCGACCGCGAGCGTGACGCCGCGCACGGCCTCGACCATGCCACGCCGCGTCGAGAACGAGACGTGGAGGTCGTCGATCTGGAGCAGCGTCTCGCTCATGTCCGCATACGCGGGTCGAGAATGTCCCGCATCCCGTCCCCAAGCAGGTTGAAGCACAGCACGGCCATCATCAGCGCAAGGCCCGGAAAGGCCACCAACCACCACCTGCCGGTCGAGATGAAGCGCGCGCCTTCGGCGACCATGATGCCCCATTCCGGCGTCGGCGGCTTGACGCCGAGGCCGATGAAGGACAGGCCGGCCGCATTCAGGATCGCCCAGCCGAGGTTGAGCGAGATCTGCACCGCCATTGCCGGCAGGATGTTCGGAAGCAGGAAGCGCAGCACCACCGAGAAATGGCTCTCGCCGCAGGCGCGCGCGGCCTCCACCCAGCCGACATTGCGCCGGATGTTGACCTCGGCCCGCGCGAAGCGGATGTAGAACGGAAGGTTGATGATCGCGGTCGCGATCACGATGTTCTCGATCCGGTTGCCCAGGGCCGCGACCATCGCCATCGCCAGCACGAACAGCGGAAAGGCCATCATCACGTCGACGAAGCGGCCGACCGCGCGGTCGAGCCTGCCACCGGCATAGCCGCAGAACGAACCGACGACGGCGCCGAGCACGAAGGACATGCCGACCGCGGAGACCGCAATCGCAAGGTCGAGCCGCGCCGCGATCACGAGGCGGCTGAACACGTCGCGTCCGAGCTGATCGGTGCCGGCGATGTGGGCGGCGCTCGGCGGCAACAGCGCCTCCGAGACATTCGAGACGACGGGATCATAAGGCACGATCCAGGGACCGAAGATCGCGACCAGGACGAACAGGAGGACGCCGGCCGCGGCGACGCCGGTGAGCGGATTGCCGCGCAGGATCCAGACCGAATGCCTGAGGGTTGCGCTCGTCATTCGATCGACACCCTGGGATCGGCGATGCCGTAGCAGATATCGACGGCGAGATTGACCAGCACGAACAGACTGGCCATCAGCAGCACGAATCCCTGCACCGGCGCGTAGTCGGAGGACAGCAGCGCATCGAGCGCATAGGAGGCGACGCCCGGCCAGGAGAACACTTTCTCCACCAGGACATTGGCCCCCAGCATGGTCGAGAACACGATGCCGGCGATGGTGATGACGGGCAGGATCGCGTTCCTCAAGGCATAAGTGACGACCACCTTGCGCCAGGACAGCCCGACGGAGCGCGCGGTGCGCACGAAGTCGCTGCCGAGCGAGACCAGCATCGAGGCGCGCGTGATCCGCGCCAATGGCGCGATCACGAACAGCGCCATGCTCACCGCCGGCAGGATCAACTGCTTGCAGGCCGCCCACCAGCCTTCGACATCTCCGGCGAGCAGGAAATCGATGGACAGGAATCCGGTGCGCTGTGGCGGCAGCGATGTGAACACGTC
>NZ_JBFULT010000316.1:0-8872 GCF_054049755.1 Bradyrhizobium sp. P5_C11_2 | reverse complement strand
GACGTGGCCTTCCTGCGCGAACCGCTCCGACCAGCGGCTGGCACTCGACACGCTTACACCGAACCGGGCCGCCGCTCGATGGAAGGAGGCGCCCTCGGCCACGGCCGCCACGACACGCTCGCGCAGATCGACAGACAACGGTGAAGGCATCGAGGGCTCCTTCACCACTCAACGCGGCAAACCGCTAACCCGTCGCAACGCGGCCGGGCACGGCTCTAAAGGGCGTGAGCTGAGCTACGCGGTGAGGGTCTGCGGCCGGACGATATGTCGAACGTATTCCGCTCTCAGGCTTGGGGCGAAGTCACCGCCCGGGCCTTCCACGCGCGGTACACGGCGGCCGCCGTCGCGTTACAAGCGCGCGATGCTCACCGTGGCAAGGTCGGACATGCCGATCGCCTGGGCCGAGGCTTTCGACAGGTCGATCACGCGCCGGCCGACGTAAGGGCCGCGGTCGTTGATGCGCACCACGACCGACTGACCTGTGCGCGTATTGGTCACCCGCACATGCGTCCCCAGCGGCAAAGTGCGGTGCGCGGCCGTCAGCGCGTTCATGTCGAAGCGCTCGCCGTTGGCCGTTTTGCGACCGTGGAAGCCGGGGCCGTACCACGACGCGACGCCTGCCTGCTGACCGGATGCTGCTTTACCCTCGCCGCCCGCAGTGATCATGCACACAGCTGCGAAAGCGGCCAGAAGAGACGGTCGGACTTTGAATAACAACCTGCGTACCCATTGTTGTTACAAGTGGTGACGCTAAAACAGATCAATTGTGTCCAGATCGAGTTGCGCTAAGGCATGGCTGGTATGTGCCGACGCATGCCACATTTGGGGCGAGATAATGCGGCGAGCGCACTCACAATCTTGGGTGCTGACGGTTGGGCCGCCGTCATGACTGTGCTTAAAGCTGGCACCTACTCAGGTGTGCCACTTCCGGCGCTCTCAGGGTGTCCCAACAGAGCGGTGACCCTATCGATCTCGCGCTTGAGCGCCTGGATGGGCTCCTCACTCTCGCCGAGCGCGCAGACAATCCGCTCCCGGACAGCACCCGCCTTCCGGCGCAGAGCGCGCCCGGCGTCGGTCAGTTCCACCCGCAGCAGCCGCTCGTCGGCCGGATCGCGCCCACGGCGCAGCAGACCATCGCGCTCCAAGCGCTTGAGCAGCGGCGTCACCGTCCCGGAGTCGAGGTGCAGCCGCGTGGCGATCTGCTTCACGCTCTGCCCGTCCTCCTCCCACAGCGCCAGCATGGCGAGGTACTGCGGATAGGTGAGACCGAGCGGCTCAAGCAGCGGCTTGTAGGCGGCCGTGAACGCGTGGGCCGCGGCATAGACCGAGAAGCACAGCTGCCGGTCCAGCGGCAGCACGTCAGGGCCGGACGCACCCTCATCAGCTTGTTCGGAGGCGGTCTGGGTCGGAAAGCGGCGAGCGGGCTGGGTCATGGCTTCCATGTAGCACGATGAGCGCTGCAAGGCATAGATCACTCATCGTTTGACATCCAACGATTTGACAGCTAATCATTGGCCAACAAAGACAGGGGGAACTCGATCATGCCGCGCACCACCTCACCGCTCACGCTCGCTGCCGCTGCTGGTACGGGCTTCGGCGCAATCCTCTGCGGGGTTCTGGCCTTCGGTGGTGCAGGGCATGCTGAGACGCTGATCACCAAGCCGCTTCCGGCCATGGTCGCCCTGCACAGCCGCGCCCCCGCCCTGCCGGCAGCCAGTGCGCGCGATGCGCAGCAGGATCGCTCTGGCCGCGCGGTGCGGGTGGTCTATCCCGGCCCCTACGCCCAGCGCTGAAGTGGCGGCGATGATCACCGCTGCCGTGCTCCTCATGCCGGTTCTCCTGACCGCCCTGACCTTTGCGGTCGGCGAGCGACTGGAGCCGTTCCCGAACAAGGACGACCTCTGGCAGCTGCCCCGCCGGTCGTCCGTGCTCTAGGCATCAGCTTAAGGACACGCGGGCCAGCACTTCCTCGCTCAAGAGGAGCGGCTCGTCACGGTAAACAATATCGCTGTGTCTGAGCCCCACAGACGCTCTCGATCTGACGATGATCAAGCTTGTGGCAGGGTGAGACAGTGACATCTAAGTTAGACATCAGACCTGTTGCGGTCCTCGTGGTTGAGGATGACGTGCTTGTTCGCATGATCGCTGCTGACATTCTCTCGGACGCCGGCTTTCGTACCCTTGAGGCACGTGATGCTCGGGAGGCTATGACGCTCCTGGAAGCACGTGGTGACGTACGGGTGCTATTCACTGATTGGAACATGCCGGGCGACATAGACGGGCTCGGCCTCGCTCGCCTTGTCCGTCACCGTTGGCCAACTGTCGGTATCATCCTGACCTCTGGTAAGATGCGGCCTGCCCCCGGTGATCTGCCGGCTGGCGCACAGTTCCTCTCGAAGCCATACCGCCCTTCGGCCCTGATTGAGGAAGTTGAGAACCTGCTTCACGAGCACGGCGATGGGGCTCACTCGGGCGCTCCGGTGGTGCCGACCGGCGCGATCATGCAAACGCCAGTGGGCGGAGCACTGGGCGGAGATATCGCCGCTGCTCCGTCCAAGGCGGACAAGAGCTGAGGAGCCTGCGCTCGGCTGTTGTGCCAGCCGCTTCTCACCACTCCGCCTAACATTGAAGTCAGGACGATGCCGGTCTTCACATCCGCAGCAGTCGACGGCGACCGGCACGAGCTCGCGCTGCTGCGCGCCGTCCTACACGGTTCGGCCCAGGCCAAAGCGTAAGCGCTGTCTGGACGGCACCTTCCGGCAGGCCGCGTGAAGGCGACATACGGAGCGGAATGGGAGCTCCGTCACATGTCGATGTCAGAGCGTATGGCTATGTCGGAGCCGGTCCGGCGCCTGGAGCTGTTCACCGGGGCTGGCCGGCGGCGAACGTGGTCGGATGAGGAGAAGGCCGCCATCGTCGCCGAGAGTGATGGGCCGGGCACCTCGATCAGCGCGGTGGCCCGCCGACATGGACTGAGCGCCTCTCAGCTGTTCACGTGGCGGCGCCTGATGCGTCAGGCTGAGAGGCACGACGATCATCGCCCATTGCAGTTCGTGCCGGCCGTTCCGAGTGTGGGCCGGCAGGAGCCGACGTCTGCCGAGCTGAGCCCAGAGCTGGGGGAGCGATGCGGCTGGCGCAGCATCGAAGTCGAGATCGCAGGCGCCACGGTCCGCATCGCTCAGGGCGCGAGCGCGGCTCAGATCGCGGCGGTGATCCAGGCGCTGAAGGCTTGCCCATGATCGGGCCCTCCGGCGCGGTGCGCGTGATGCTGGCCACACGGCCCGTGGACTTCCGCAAGGGCATGGACGGGCTGGCCACTCTGGTCCGGGACGCGATCGGCGCGGACCCGTTCTCCGGCACGGTCTACGTGTTCCGGTCAAAACGCACTGACCGGGTGAAGCTCTTGGTCTGGGATGGAAGCGGACTGGTCCTCGCGACCAAGCGTCTGGAGGCGGGTCAGTTCTGCTGGCCGAAGATCGAGGACGGCGTGGTTCGGCTGAGCGCGGCGCAACTCGCTGCGCTTGTGGAGGGCTTGGACTGGAAGCGCGTCCATGCGGCTCGTGCCGTGAGCGTACCGGCGGTTGCAGGCTGAGCAAGAAGGCTGGCCAGCGGGCTTCATCGCAGTGGTAAGTCACTGGCGGATCTGATCTAATCCGCTTCGTGGCCGCGCCTGCTTCGCCCTCGTCCGACGACCCCGAGACGCTCAAGGCGCTGCTCGCCGAGGAGCGCGCCGAGAACGAGCGGCTGCGCCAGATCATCCTGGCCATGCAGCGCCACCGCTTCGGCCGCCGCGCCGAGAGCCTGCCTGAGGATCAGCTTCTGCTCGGGCTGGAGGAGGCTGAGCAGGTCGAGGCCGCGGGCTTTGCCGCCGAGGAAAGCGAGCCCGCCAAAAAGGAGGCGCGGAGGGCCAAGCGGCGCACGAACCGTGGGGCGCTGCCCGCCCACTTGCCGCGAGTCGAGCACGTGGTCGATGTCGACAGCCTCATCTGCCCGTGCTGCTCGGGTGACCTGCATCGGATCGGCGAGGATGTATCCGAGCGCCTCGACATGGTGCCGGTGCAGTTCCGGGTGCTGGTGATCCGCCGCCCACGCTACGCTTGCCGCGCCTGCGGGGACGCGGTCGTGCAGGCACCCGCGCCGGCGCGGCTGATCGAGGGTGGCCTGCCGACCGACGCTCTCATCGCGCAGGTGCTCGTCTCCAAATATGCCGACCACCTGCCACTCTACCGGCAGGCGCAGATCTTCGCCCGCCAGGGCGTCAGCCTCGACCGCTCGACGCTGGCCGACTGGGTCGGGCGCGCCGCCTTCCTCCTCCGGCCCGTGCACGCGCGGCTGCTGGAGACGCTCAAGCGCTCGGGCAAGCTGTTTGCCGACGAGACCACGGCACCGGTGCTCGATCCGGGCCGCGGCCGCACCAAGACCGGCCAGCTTTGGGCGTATGCGCGCGACGACCGACCCTGGGGCGGGACTGATCCGCCCGGCGTTGCCTACGTGTACGCGCCCGACCGCACGGCTGGACGACCGATCGCGCATCTCTGCGGGTTTGCAGGCGTGCTCCAGGTCGACGGCTACGCGGCCTACGAGAGCTTGGCCAAGGGCGGCGCGGTGCGGCTGGCCTACTGCTGGAGCCATGTGCGTCGGCAATTCTACGACCTCGCCGCGGCCTCGCCGATCGCCATTGAGGCGCTGTCGCGCATCGCCGCGCTCTACCGGATCGAGGCCGAGATCCGCGGGCGCTCGGCCGAGGAGCGACGGGCGGCCCGTCAGGAACGAAGCCGACCGGTGGTCGAAGCGCTGGAGGCGTGGCTGCGGGAGAAGCTCGACCTTTTGAGCCGCAAGAGCAACCTCGCAGAGGCGATCCGCTACGCCCTGAGCCGCTGGGCGGGATTGAGCCTGTTCCTCGACGACGGGCGCATCGAGATCGACTCCAACACCGTCGAGCGCGCGATCCGGCCTCTGGCTTTGAATCGGAAGAATGCCCTGTTTGCCGGCTCGGACAACGGGGGCGAGCACTGGGCGGTGATCGCTTCCCTGATCGAGACCTGCAAGCTCGTCGGCGTCGAACCGCAGGCCTACCTCGCTGACGTCATCACCCGCATCGTCGCGGGGCATCCGCAGCGGCGCCTCGATGATCTGCTTCCATGGGCTTCCCCATCAACGCCACCCCTGAAAGCCGTGGCCTGAGGACAGCGCTTACGCCAAAGCAGCCCCCACCCCGAGTTGGGACCGCGCCGCGGATCCGAAGCCGAGCCGGCCTGCACGGCGCAGAAGCGCCTCACAGCCCGGCAATCGTCAGACCGCTGCATATCCGGCGTGTCTGGCCTGACCGGCGGTGTTGCCCACCAACAGGATAGCTCAAGATGCCGCGCTATTTCTTCGATATCCGTGACGATGTGTCGTCCGTGAGCGACACCGAGGGCGAGGTGTGCGCCAACCCGGATGAGGCTGGCCGGCGCGCGGCGCAAATCCTATCGGAGATCGCACTGCATTATCCTAACCAGAACGGCTGCAGCAAGCTGCTGGCGCTGGTGCGGGACGAGGCCGCGCGTGTGGTGTTCACCGCATCCCTCAGCATCGTCGGCAGGCGGCTCGATAGACCAGTCCTGATACCAGGCTGCCATGTTGGTGCGGGCAGAGCCCACAAACCCGACCGCCTACCAGCCTAGATTGCCATCTAGCATTGCTAGGGCGCACTCTTTCTCTGCTGCTGCGCGTTCATGCATAGGGACCGCCGAACAGATCGCCGAGCGCCTTCCGCTTGAACAGCGTGCGCCAGCGTCGCCTCTGATGCTCCGGCCGGTCGTGGATCATGTGGCACCGTTGGCAGAAGGCCGCGAGGTTGACGTCGGCGTTGTTCGAGGTGTCGTGATCCCGATGGGCTGCGGCCAGCACCACCCGGGTCGTGCGCACGAGGACGAGCACATCCACCGCCCCAGCCTTCAGTCGGATCCGCCTGCCCCGCCCGTCTCGCCACCGGCCGGCGTCGGCGTCCCACCAGCGGCCATCGCCGAGGTGGTAGACTATCTCCGCCCGTGCGGCCGCCCGCAGCCCTCGCAGCGGCCCTTGGCGCGGCCGAAGCGGATCACAGCCGAGAGCTGCGGCCAATCGATCGGGTAGAAGAAGCGGTGCTCGGGCCGGATCGGCATGGGGGCGCACTGTGCCACTCGCCGTGAAGAAAGCGTAGCGGTTAAGGCGTTGCCGTTGGGGGTTCACACGTAGAAGGGGGATGTAGGGAGCCGCCAGTCGTCACACCTCAATGCGGGTACCTGTCAGCGCATTGATTTTTAGATCGCACAAACCTTGCAGACGCTACCAGCTGATTTTTAGTCACATACCTTGGGCGCTGTCGGTCGCGAGATCGAATAGCCGTTGCGCGAGAAGCACCGCCGTCGCCGCGTCGACCGCAGACGCATCCGCCCCGACCTGAGGAACGAGTTCCGGATGTTCCAGGAACACCGGACCTCCGACCATCACGCCAATGGCTGAGTTGCACGACGCATCCCGCACCGAGCGGATGGCCTTTGCGAGTTGATCGAGGCGTGCTCCGCTGCTGAGCGTCAGGCCGACGACGTCGAACCACTCGGACGCCACCAAGGCAGCGATCTCTTCGGGGGTGGACGAGAGCCCGACCGAGACAGACCAGCCTGCCCTGCACATGAATTGTTCGACGATCCGGACGCCGAACGTGTGCTGCTCGCCGGGAGCGCTCATCAAGAGCAGACGGGGCTGCCGGTCGAGCGAGGTCGCCTCTCTGTCGACCCGGAACCGAGCCACCAGATGTTGTAGGCGGGCGACACCGGTCGTCACCTCGACGAAGTCGCACAGGTCCTCCTCCCACATGCGGCCTAAGAGAGCGGCTGAGGGTGCCAGAAGGTCCAGGAATAGGCGATCAACGGGGTAGCCTTGCGCGACCATAACCGAGAAGGCCTCGATCACGGACGCATCATCCTGCGCGAGCGCCAGATGGGTGAAGGCCGCGACTTGCTCGGCATCCGGCTGAAACGGGGGTTTGATCTGCTCGGCGACGGACCTGCGATGCCGCAGCACGAGTTGGGGGATGATCTGGGTCTGGACGAGGTGCCCCAGAGCCAGGCAACGCTCTCGGGCGGCTTCGGCCGCGCGTTTACGTGCATACGCTTGGCGAGCCTGGGCCGCGCGGTCAGCGTCCTGAGGAGAACGATTGCCCCATGAGCCTTCAGACGAAGCCAGATTTGTCATCACCCCCTCCCGGCGGCACTGCGTCGACGGTCTCAGAGGCCTGTCGATCTTGTGCCGGCATCAAAGCTGCCGACAGGTTAGATGTAAAGCTATGCGGCTCAGCGCCGCGTTGGTGTACTTCCGTACATATGGCATTATAAGAAATGTCGGATAAAGAGCCTGGGAATTCTTGCCTGCACGTTGAGGTCAGCCGAAGTCTCAACGGCAATCGGCTTTGGGCGTGGAAGATCTATGCCGGCGAATACGAATGCCCGATTGATGAGTCGCGTCCGATTTTTTCAAGCAGTAATGTTGCGATGAACATTGGGGTTACGGTCCGGGATTACATCTATTACAAGCATGGTGCTAGTAAGAGAGTGTTGCATTAGTGCCTTGTCTCATCTGCTAGAATTAAGATATTTTTATTTTTGCAGAATATTTATTATATTGCAGTACAATGACGCCGAACGGTCCGCCGATCGCCGCAGCCTCCGTCATCACTGCCATGCTGTCCGGGCTAGGTAGACGCGCGCAGGTAGACGTCACTGACCTGATCGGCTTCGGCCGATTGAGTCCAGCGGCCCCGAAGCGAAGTGTTCAAGAATACGCTTTAGTGCCGCGACGTTGTTTTTGTCTTCAGCGCTTTCGAGCGCGTCCTGCAACACAGCGCGAATGTCCTCGGCTTCGACCTTCTCCATCTCCCAGTTCGGATACAGACGCTCGCGCTCTTCCTCACCCTGGTCCAGCGAGACGATATCGTAATGACGTGGGTCGCTACGCAAGTTCGCGATCAGCTTCTGTATCTGGGCGGCCGGCCCTTCGACCCACTGGAAGAAGACGCCGCTGCCATAAACCAGCACCCCGGTGATGCCGCGTGCGAGATTGTTGCGTTGGGCCGACTCGACAATGCGACCGACCTCGACGTCGTCGACGCTGCTGGCGGCACGGCTGCAGTAGACGTAATGGGAAAGCGGGGGCAGCGCGGCATCGTCCAACTCAGCGCCGCGTGGAATACCGAATTCGTCGAACATGGGTGGGCTTGCTCCGTCCATGCCAGGCAGGCCGCTCCGCCCGGCGAGTGCGCGGCAGGATATCCTTTCCAGCGCAGTAACCAAGGCAGCTTTCCCGCCTCCTCCCGAACGTGAGAAGGCGGGAGCCTGCAGGTAACAACACGCTTCACCTGCACCGCTGACCAGGTCCCGACACGTGCCGTATGCGCATAAGGCGTTTTACGCCTCCTCGTCCTTAGTCTGCTTGGCCATGGCAGCATCACGGCGACGGGCCGCGCGATTGTTCTCAGGCACCTCCTTCTGCAAGGCTTCCTGGCTCGTGTAGCCCTGAGCGCCCGGGCTGCCGCGCGTCTGGGTCACCGTTGCGCGCAGCTTGGCGGACTTCATGTGCTTGCCATCTTGGAAATCTGCCATCGTGTTTTCCTTCTTCGTGTCGCCGTCACTCGACCCAATTAAGCGCGGGCTAAGGCCCTCTGCACCTGCATTGCAGACCATCTCCCGCCACGCGCTGTCGGGATCTCTCGTGCGTTCAGGCCATCTGCAATCTGCCTGAGGCTCACAGCACCGTCAGTCCGGATCTCAGCGATGTCCGTGGCCAGATCCCGAGCCCGTACTAGCGAGCGCTCCTGACGCGCGAGCCCGTACTAGCGAGCGCTCCTGACGCG
>NZ_JBFULT010000315.1:0-13431 GCF_054049755.1 Bradyrhizobium sp. P5_C11_2 | reverse complement strand
TGGTTGCGTAAAGCCGGAAAGTCAATCAGCAGAACGGGCTGCTGCCAAATTTTCGATGAAGAGTAGGGGGCGGCTTCGGGTTCAAAAGCCGACGTCATCCGACGCTTCAGCCACGTCTGCTATGGGGCCGATAGGCGACATCGAATGGCTAACTAGTCGGCCTTCGACTATGTCAGCCGCGTCTCATCCTTCAGATATTGCGCCACGCTCGTCCGCGCTGCGGAGTGCTCGAAATTCTGTGCAGTGTCCATCAAGAATGCGAGGAAGCTCGGCGTCAGAGCCTGATGATTGTAGGGGCCGTAATCTTCCGGCGACAGAATGTAATTCCTGAAGAGCGAAATAAACACTCGAATCATATGCTCCCAATTTTTCTCACGCTTCAGGTCCATCGCCAGATAAAGCTCCTGCATCGCGAACGACATAAGCGTGAAGAGCGTTCGATAGCGACGATAGCGCGGGATATCCTTCTTCAACTCCGCAAACGATGTTGGATTTGACCCCAAGTAGAGTATGTCGCTATTTTTTAGAAAAGCGTCCAGCATCTCTCGATAGTGGTTCTTCGCTATCATTACGGCATTGATCTGCCGATTGCTCCTCAATTGTACCCGCGCTGCCAAAATGCCACCTACGATGGAGGCGGCTGGTGCGAGTTTCAAAAGGAAGTCGATGATTTCGGTCCAGCTCACTCCGAACAGCCCTGTAGCCATGCCAACCTCCCGAAATGCGGTACGTGCGACGACAGGATGCTAAATTTTGGTAGCCGCGACTACGGGTGACGCGGCAACGGCGATCAGAAACTGCGCCAAGCGGTTTGGGAAGGTCCTATCAGACCAAACGACCGCTACGGGTCAAAAGGCGAAATGCCGACGTTGCCTGCATTAGGGCTGCTTCGCCACGAGAAGCGGACGTCTCTCTTATGAGTTCGCGCCCACTCGCTCAGCTTCCTCGCCCGCGATCCGCGCGAGATAATCCTTCTTGCTGAACTGCATGTGGTCGACGCAGAGCTGCGCCAGTGCCCAGCTGTCACGGCCTTTCAACAGCTCGATCATCAGCTCGTGCTGGCGCCGCGATTGCGCGAGGCCCTCGCGGTCGGCGAGATTCTTGGCGCGCATCGGCAGCGTCAGGTTCATGTAGTCCTGGAGCGAGCGCACCAGGTAGGGATTGCCGCAGGCCGCGAACAGCGCGACGTGGAAGGCGTCGTTGGCCTCGTGAATGCCGCGCAAATCCTGCACCTCCGCCTTGGCGCAGTACTGCCGTTGCAATGCGGTCAATGCGTCGATCAGGCCTGGCGGTGCGGGCAGGGGGATCATCAGCGCCGCCTGCCGCGTCAGCATCTCCCGGACCTCGTAGATCTGCCGGACTTCTTCGGCGGAATAGAACCGTACGGTGGCGCCGACATTCCTCTCGCGGCGGACGATGCCGCGGCGCTCAGCTTCCACCAGCGCCTGGCGCACGAAGTGCCGCGACGTGCCGTAAGCCGACATCAGCGCGTCTTCGGTGAGGCGCGCGCCCGGCGCGAGGCGGCCGAAGATGATGTCCTCCTCGAGCCGCGCGACGACGTCGTCCGGATCATCGCGCCGGACCGTCATTGCCTCCGCGGTGCGCGTATCGGACATCCCTTTTGCCTCCCGGCCCCGGCCGGTTCTGCCTGTGGAGCAGGGAGAGCCCGGATTGTCAATAATCTCCTCAGGTTTGCGGCGCAGAAGTCCAAAAAACGCCGACGAGGCACCTGACTTATTGACAATCGAGGGGCAGCCTGTAGGACAATGGCAGGGCGATTGGAGTGGCATGATGACGAGTGGCTTGCGCAAGGGTCTGACGAGCTATGGCGATGCCGGCTTCTCGCTGTTCCTGCGCAAGGCGTTCATCAAGGCCATGGGCTATTCCGACGACGCGCTGGAGCGCCCGATCGTCGGCATCACCAACACCTACAGCGACTACAATCCCTGCCACGGCAACGTGCCCCAGATCATCGAGGCCGCGAAGCGCGGCGTGATGCTGTCGGGCGCGATGCCCTTCGTGTTCCCGACCATCTCGATCGCCGAGAGCTTCGCGCATCCGACCTCGATGTATCTGCGCAACCTGATGGCGATGGACACCGAGGAGATGATCCGGGCCCAGCCGATGGATTCGGTGATCGTGATCGGCGGCTGCGACAAGACGCTGCCGGCGCAGGTCATGGCCGCAATCAGCGCCGATCTGCCGACGGTGGTCATCCCCGTGGGGCCGATGGTCGTCGGCCATCACAAGGGCGAGGTGCTGGGTGCCTGCACCGATTGCCGCCGGTTGTGGGGCAAGTATCGCGCCGGTGAAATGGATGATGCCGAGATCGRGGCGGTCAACGGCCGTCTCGCGCCGTCGGTCGGCACCTGCATGGTGATGGGCACGGCTTCGACCATGGCCTGCATGATTGAGGCCATGGGCCTGTCGCTGCCGATGAGCGCGACGATTCCCGCGCCGCATGCCGAACGCTTCCGTCTTGCCGAGGCCAGCGGCCGGGTGGCCGCCGAGATGGCCAAGACCAAGGGGCCGAAGCCGAGCGAGTTGCTGACGCCGGCTTCGTTCAAAAATGCGCAGGTCGTGCTTCAGGCGATCGGCGGCTCGACCAACGGCCTGATCCATCTGACGGCGATGGCGCATCGCTCGCCGCACCGGCTCGATCTCGGCGTGTTCGACCAGATCGGCCGCGAGGTGCCGGTGCTGGTCGACCTCAAGCCGTCCGGCGAGCACTATATGGAGCATTTCCATCACGCCGGCGGCGTGCCGAAATTGCTGGCGCAGCTCGGCGACCTCGTCGATCTCGATGCGAAAACCATCTCCGGCCAGACGCTGCGCGATGTCGTCGCGCATGCGGAAGACGTGCCCGGCCAGGACGCCATCCGCCCGCGCGACAATCCGATCAAGAAGGAAGGCGGGCTCGCCGTCCTGCACGGCAACCTCGCGCCGCGCGGTGCGGTGATCAAGCAGTCGGCCGCGAGCCCAAAACTGTTGCAGCATACCGGGCGCGCCGTTGTCTTCGAGTCCGTCGAGGACATGACCTTGCGGGTCGACGATCCCGATCTCGACGTCACCGCCGACGATGTGCTGGTGCTGCGCAATGCCGGGCCCAAGGGCGCGCCAGGCATGCCCGAGGCGGGCTATCTGCCGATCCCGAAGAAGCTCGCGCGCGGCGGCACCAAGGACATGGTGCGCATCTCGGATGCGCGCATGAGCGGCACGGCGTTCGGCACCATCGTGCTGCACATCACGCCGGAATCCGCCGTCGGCGGCCCGCTGGCGCTGGTCAAGAACGGCGACATGATCCGCCTCGACGTCGCCAAACGCAGCATCGAGCTGCTGGTCGATGCGGCCGAGCTGGAGCGCCGCCGCGCGGCGTTGAAGCCGGCCGCTGCGCCGGATGAAGCGCGGCGTGGCTACGCCTGGCTGTTCAACGAGACCATCATGCAGGCCGACGAGGGCTGCGACTTCGATTTCATGCAGAGGACTGGGAAGCAGACGGAGAAGGGGTGACCAACCACCCGAACGAACGCCCAGACCGCTGAAGCGGCGGGCGACAAAACAGGGGGAAACGATGATCGCACGATCCATGCCAAGATTCTTACATGGGCTCGCGGCTGCTGCCGCCATGCTGTTCGTCACCGGGGCCGGAGCGCAGGAGGTGAAGCATTATCGCTTCGCCTACGACCAGCCGCGCAACACCGGCTATTCGATCGCGGGCGACCTCTTTGCCGACAAGCTCAAGGAATTGAGCAAGGGCACCATGATCATCGACCAATATCCCGGCGCGCAGCTCGGGCAGGAGCCGCAGGTGCTCCAGCTCGTCAAAGCCGGCGACGTCGAATTCGCGATCATCTCCTCGGCCAACACCGCGACGATCTCGCCGCAGGCCGGCGTGATGTCGCTGCACTTCCTGTTCCGCGACGAGAACCACGTGGTCAAGGGGCTGGCCGATCCCCGCGTGTTCGAGGCGCTCAAGACCATGATCGACGAGACCACGCAGGGCCTGCACGTGATCGCGACCGGCTCGCAGGGCGTGCGCCACATGTACAGCAGGCGGGAGATCCACAATGTCGGCGACGTCAAGGGCCTGAAGGTCCGCGTCCAGGCGACCGCGACCGAAGACTTGATGTTCCCGGCCTATGGTGCCCAGACCGTGCACATGCCGTTCGGCAGCGTCTATACTTCGTTGCAGACCGGCGTGGTCGAGGTCGCCGAGAACAGCATCAACGTCTATCTCGTCAACAAGCATTACGAGGTCGCGCCGGTGCTGAACATCACCGAGCACGAGGCCAACAACGCGCTGGTGTTCATCTCCGACAAGCTCTGGCAGAGCCTGTCGGCAGAGCAGAAGGGCTGGGTGCAGGCGGCGGCCAACGAGATCAGCACCAAGGAGCCGCAGAAGGCGTTCGACCTCGAGCGCACGGCGGCCGACAAGCTGAAGAAGATGGGCGTCAAGATCGTCGGCCGGGACCCATACTCCGCGGCGGCGCTTGGGGCAGGATAGCCGTCAGCTTGCTTTCATCATATCGGCCTGGGGTTATGGGTCCCGGCCTTCGCCGGGACGACGGGGGATTGGATGACCATTTCCGACAAGCTGCTCGTTCAACGCCAGCGCCATCTGAAATGGCGCTGGCTCGACTGGCTCGAAGTCGCGCTCATGCTTCTCTGCGGCGTGCTGTGTTTCGGCTTCTCGCTGTCGGTGACTGCCGACATCGTCACCCGCACCATCGGTCATCCCTGGCTGTGGCTGCAGGAGGCGACCTCGACGCTGTTCATCTATGCGATCTTCGTTGGGACGGCGGCCGCGACCCGGCGCAACGATCACCTCTATCTCACCGCGATCTCGGAGGCGATGCACGGCACGGCGCGGCTGATCGTCGAAGTGATCATCCGGATCGTCGTGCTCGGCGTCGCGTTCTGCCTGATCTGGTACGGCTATCAGAACTATCTGCGCGGCTTCGGCAGTTTTCGCCTGCCCTCGGGCACGCCGATCGCCTCGCTCTATGCGATCATCCCGTTGTCGGGTGTGCTGATCGGCCTGTTCACCGTCGAGCAATTGGTCAACGGCCTGCGCAACGGCTTTGACCATCCCGAGCCGCCGGACGAAGATGCCACGCCCGGGATCACCGACGCACAGATGAGGGCGCAGCCATGAGCGCGCCGGTCGTCCTGACCTTGATGACGGTCTGCTTCCTGTCGTTCGGCTATCTCGGCGTCCCCGTGCCGTTCTCGCTGATGGCCGGCGTGTTCATCGGCGCGATCCTGTCGGACGTCTCGCTCGCCGCGATCATCCAGAAGATCTTTGACGGCGTCGATTCCGAGGCGCTGCTGGCGATCCCGTTCTTCCTGCTGGTCGGCGAGCTCATGAGCTCGGCCAATGTGGTGGTGCGAATAGCCAACCTCTCGGTGTCCCTCGTCGGCCACATCAGGGGCGGGCTGTCGCAGGTCGTCGTCGTCTTCAGCATGTTCTTCTCTGAGATGTCGGGCTCGACCACCGCGGATGTCGCCGTGATGAGCCGCGCGCTCGGCGGCCCGATGAAGCGGGAGGGCTACGAGCCCGCCTTCATCGCCGCAATCATCGCCTCCGCCTCGACCATTGCGGCGCTGGTGCCGCCGAGCATCACCGCCGTGGTCTATGGCGCGGTCGGCAACGTCTCGATTGCCGGCCTGTTCATGGCGGGCGTGGTGCCGGGGCTGATGATCGGCTTCGGCCTGATGATCTACTGCTATTTCTTCGGCCCCTCGGGCCTGCGCAAGCCGCGCGCGCCGCTGCGGCAGATCGTGTTCGCTGCCGGCGATGCCGCCTTGCCGCTGATGATTCCGGTCATCCTGCTCGGCGGCATCCTGACCGGCTGGTTCACCCCGACGGAGGCCGGCGTCGTCGCCGTGGTCTGGATCATCCTGGTGGTCATTCCCGCGCTGAACCGCGGACATTTCAGCAAGATTCCTTACGATTTCTGTCTCGCGGGCCTGATCTTCTCGCTGCCGCTGATCACGATCGGCGCCGCCAACGCGTTCGGCTGGATGCTCGCGTACTTGCGCGGTGCCAGCTACATCGCCGACATGATCACCTCGATCGCGGGCAATGATCCGCATCTGATCATGCTGCTGATGGTGCTGCTCTTCACCGTGGTCGGCGACTTCATCGAGCCGGTGCCGACCATCATCATCTTCATGCCGCTGGTCAACACGCTGACCGAGGCCGGCGATATCAACGCCGTGCATATGGGCGTGGTGCTGATCGCCACGCTCGCCTTCGGCCTGATCACGCCGCCCTACGGGCTCGTGCTGCTGATGGCGTCGAAATTCGTCGGCATCAGTTTCGCCAAGGCGCTGCGCGCGGCGCTGCCGATTTATGTCGTGTTCCTCGCCACCATCGCGTTTGCGATCTACTTCCCGAGCGTCGTGCTGTGGCTGCCGCAGCAGGTGCTGCCGGAGTCGGTCGGCTGCTTCAAGTCGCCGGCGGGCACCGGCTACATCTGTCCTAAGTAAGGGTTGCGCTCACTTCCCCTTGCTCGTGAACTTCTTCACGGCGGCGCGAAACTCGTCCGTGTTCATCGCCATGATGATCTTGTGCTCCTCGGCATCGAGCTGCTGCCTCACTGACGTTGTCGCGGCCTGGTAGACCAGCGACTTGGTGCCGGCGATCGCCGCCGGCGGGTTCTGCGCCAGACGCTCGGCGAGCTGCCGCGTCGCCGCCTTCAGCTCGGTCGCGGGAACGATCCTGGCGACCAGGCCCCATTCATGGGCCTGCTGCGCGGTAAAATTGTCCTCGGAGAGGAAGATCTGGAGCGCGCGGCGGGAGCCGACCGTGCCGACGATGCCGACCGTAGAGCCGCCGTCCGGCGAGACGCCGATCTTGGCATAGGCCGGCGTGAATTTGGCATCGTCGGCCGCGATGCAGAGGTCGGTGACGAAGGCGAGGCCCATGCCGGCGCCGGCGGCCGAGCCGTGGACGCTCGACAGCGACAGCTTTGGCATGCGCCGGATGGTCTCGATGAAGGCGTGATAGTGCTTCAGCAGTTGGCCTACCACCGGCGTCACCGTGCCCGCTTCGGCGGCAGCCCCGATCGTCTGCAAATCGCCGCCGGCCGAGAAGGCACGGCCTTCGCCCTCGAGGACCACGACCCTGATGTTGTCGGCGCCCTCGATATAGGCCGCGAGCTGTTCGAGCTTTTGCGCAATCGCGAGGTTGATCGAGTTGAACGCGGCGGGCCGATTGAGCGTGATGGTTGCGATCGGGCCGTCGATCCGCAGCAAAGCGGGATCATCGGGTCGGGAGACGGGAGCGGTCATTGGAAAATCCCCGGCAGGAGGTCATTTCTGCAACTAAATCGCAGAAGGCGAGGGGTGACAATCCCCGGCGCGAGCGGCCGGTGGAGGCTCTTGCGTCGGCCGGAACGATAGGGTCAAATGCACTGCCTTCGTTTAGGGACGGACACGAGCGCCGGCTCCTCCTAGGCCACAAGCCAAAATCAGCGCGAGAGGAGACGACATGGGTAACGCTCGTGTCTCCGGAAGTGGGCTGTTCCGATGACGGGCGGTCCGGTGATCATTGTCGGTGCGGGCCATGGCGGCTACCAGGGCGCCGCATCGTTGCGCCAGGCGGGGTTTTCCGACCGCGTCTGCCTCATCAACGACGAGGCGCATCTGCCCTATCAGCGGCCGCCTTTGTCGAAGGCCTACATCAAGGGTTCCGCCGGGCCGGAGAGCCTGATGTTCCGGCCGGAGAAATTCTACCAGGACCAGAAGATCGAGCTGATCGCGGGCCGCGCCGCGTCGATCGACCGCGCGGGCCGCAAGGTGCACCTCGCCTCGGGCGAGACGCTTGCCTACGGTCACCTGATCCTGGCCACGGGCGCGCGCAATCGCCTGCTCGATCTGCCCAACGCCAACCTGCCGGACGTGAAATATCTACGCATCCTCGACGATAGCGAGGCGCTGCGCCAGATCATGCCGTCGAAGACGCGGGTGGTGGTGATCGGCGCGGGCTTCATCGGCCTGGAGTTTGCGGCGACCGCACGGATCAAGGGACTTGAGGTCGACGTGCTCGAGCTTGCCCCACGCGTGATGGCGCGCGCGGTGACGGCGGAGGTCTCGGATTACTTCCAGCAGCGGCATCGCGAGGCCGGCATCCGCATTCACCTCGGGGTGCAGGCGACCTCGATCGAGGCCGAGGGCGGCAAGGTCACCGGCGTCTCCTTGAGCGACGGCCGGCACTTGCCCGCCGATCTCATCGTGGTCGGCGTCGGCGTGCTGCCGAACAAGGAGCTTGCGGCCGAGGCGGGGCTGTCGGTCGCCGCCGGCATCGTCGTCGACGAATATCTCTCGACCTCCGATCCCGACATCTCGGCGATCGGTGACTGCGCGCTGTTCGCAAGCCCGCGCTTCGGCGGATCGCTGCGGCTGGAGTCGGTGCAGAACGCCACCGACCACGCCCGCTGCCTGGCGGCGCGGCTGACCGGCGACAGGAAGGCTTATGACGGTCATCCCTGGTTCTGGAGCGACCAGGGTGACGACAAGCTCCAGATGGCGGGGTTGACCACCGGCTACGACCGCGTCGTGCTGCGCGGCGACCCCGCCAAGAAGGCGTTTTCGGCATTCTGCTACAAGGGCGACAGATTGCTCGGCATCGAGTCGATCAACCGCGCCGGCGATCACATGTTCGGCCGCAGATTGCAGGCCATGGATCGCTCGATCACGCCCGAGCAGGCGGCGGACGAGGGCTTTGATCTGAAGAGCGCGCTGGCGTGATCATCTTCTCCCTCTCCCCGTTCTTACGGTGAGAGGGTCGGGGTGAGGGGCTCTCTCCGCAGATGAGATGATCGCGAGACCTGTACCCCCTCACCCGGATTGCTTCGCAATCCGACCTCTCCCCGCAAGCGGGGCGAGGTAAGAACGGCATCAGCCCGCCTTGATGACAGACGCGACTTCCTCCGCCGTCGGCATCGACGGCCCCGCGCCCATCCGCTGCACGCTGATCGAGGCGGCGGCGTTGGCGAAGGCGAGCGCCGTGCGTAGCGGCACGTCGTCGGTCAGTTGCGCCGCGAGCGCGCCGACGAAGCAGTCGCCGGCGCCCGTGGTGTCGACCGCCTTCACGACGCGGCCGGGCACTGCAAATTCCTGGCGGCCGGCGAGCGCGAGCACGCCGCGCTTGCCGAGCGTGACGCAGATGGTCTGGTCCTCGCGCGCCTGAAGCTGTCCTGCTACCTCGATGATCCGCGCCGCGGTGTCGCTCTCGGAGAGCTCTGTGCTGGCGAGGAAGCCGAGCTCGCTCTCGTTCAGCACGAGGATGTCGACGAGCTCGAGCAGCTCGCGAGAAATTTTTTTCGCCGGTGCCGGGTTGAGCAGCGTTATCGCTCGAGCCGATCGCGCCCGCTGAAAGAACGCGGCAATCGTCGGCAGCGGAATCTCGAACTGGCTGACGGCAACGTCACCTTTCAGCAGCGGGATGACACTGACGTCGTCAGCACTGACCAGCGCATTGGTGCCGGGAATGACGACGATGGTATTGTCGGCCTCGGCGACCGTGATGATGGCGGTGCCGGTGTGCGCTTCGGCGGTCTCCTGGACGTAGCCGAGGTCGATGCCCTGGTCGCCGAGGAATGCCTTCAGCTCGGCGCCGAAGGAATCCTTGCCGAGCCGGCCGATCAATGTGGTCCGCGCGCCCAGCCGCGACGCGGCAACGGCCTGGTTCGCCCCCTTGCCGCCCGGGAAATACAGCACCTGCTTGCCGGCGACGGTCTCGCCGACCCTCGGATGGCGGTCGGCCGTCGCCACCACATCCATGTTGATGCTGCCGGCGATGAAGACGCGCCCCATGATATGCCCTTAACGAAGTCTAGGCCCTGACCTCGAACTCGTGCCGGACCTTTGCGATGTCGACGAGGGTCGGCAGGCCGGCCTCGTTGCCGAGGCGCTGGATCTTGAAGGTCGAGGCGGCGCGGGCGAAGTCGAAATGCTCGCGCCAGCTTTTGCCGGGATGGGCCAGATAGGAATAGACATAGGCGCCGTGGAACACGTCGCCGGCGCCGTTGGTGTCGATCACGCGCTCGCGCGGGATCGGCATCGCCGGCATGGTCTCGACCGCGCCGGTCTCGTTGTACCAGAGCAGGCCTTTCTCACCCATGGTGACGCCACCGATCTTGCAGCCGCGGCTCTTGAGATAGTCCAGCATCTTCTCCGGCGTGAGATCCATCTGCTCGCACAGGCGCTCGGCGACGATCGCGACGTCGATGAATTCCAGGAGCTCATGCGTGTTGGTGCGCAGGCCGCCGCCGTCGAGCGAGGTCAAGATGCCGGCCTCGCGGCAGACTTTTGCATAATGGATCGCGGCATCGGGCTGATGGCCGTCGATGTGCAGTGCGCGGCAGCCGCCCAAATTGAGCATCGGGAACGGATGGATGTGGGTGTCGTCGCGGCAGCGGACGATGGCGCGCTTGCCGTCCTTGGGCATGATGAAGGAGAGCGAGGACTGGTTCACTTTTCGCGCATGCAACGAGATCGCGTATTTCGCGCACATGTCCTGGAACATGCGCCCCAGCCAGTCATTGGCCGCCGTCGCGATCAGATCGGGCACGATGCCGAGCTTGGCGCAGCAGAACGCCGCCGTGACCGCATTGCCGCCGAAAGAGACCGCGTAGTCCGAGGCCACGTGCTTCTCGTCGCCGGTCGGCATGTGGTCGGTGATGAAGACGACGTCGATATAGGTCTGTCCGATGAAGAGAGCCTGCATTGCTTGTCCGTGATGCGCTTGTGGTCCCGGCCGGCGGGCTTACTCTAGCACCGGTTCCGCGCGGGGGACGCTGAAATTATTCGCAAAACTGCCGCCCGAAGCGCTTGAGGTCAGCCTGGTGCCGGAATACGACCATCGCTGGGCAATGCCAAGCCCGGACCAATGCCGTGTCTTCAGCCCGTGTTCCGGGCCGACAAAAGGGGGGGATATGATCACCGGCCTCGATCACGTCGTCGCTCTGGTCAAGGATATCGGTGCGGCCAAGGCGGCCTATCAGACGCTGCTGGGGCGTGCGCCGGCCTGGCAGAATTCCGGCGAGGGCGCCGACCGGGTGCTGTTCACGCTCGCGAACATGACGATCGAACTGATGGCGCCGAGCGGCTTCAGCCTGCCGGCGGACCGGATGCGCGCGCTGCTGGATGACCGCGAGGGCGTGCTCGCCAGCCTGTGCTTTCGTGTCGCAGACATGGGCAGGATGCACCGCCGGCTGGAGCGGGTGGCCTTGAGGCCGGATCCGGTCGCGGAGGTGGAAAGCAGCGATGCCGAAACCGGAGCGGCCCTGCATTGGAAGCGCACGCGCGCCGCCACGGAGCTGACGCGGGGCGTGCGCATGTTCTTCCTCGAGCTTGCCGAACAGCGTCCGCTTTCGGCCGCGACCGACATCGCACCGATCGACGCGCTCGATCACGTCGTGATCACCACCGAGGATTCGGAGCGCGCCGCCGCGCTCTACGGCGCGCGGCTCGGGCTCGATCTGGCGCTCGACCGCTCGCACCAGGAGTGGGGCCAGCTGATGTTCTTCCGCTGCGGCGACCTCGTCGTCGAGGTGGTGCGCCGTCCCGTTGCGGGCGGCGACGCCCTGCATGACCGCCTCTGGGGCCTGAGCTGGCGGGTGGCCGACATCGACGCCACGCGCGCCCGCCTGATCGCTGGTGGACTCGACGTCACCGAGGTGCGCAACGGCCGCAAGCCGGGCACGCGGATCATGACGGTGCGGAACGGCACCTGCGGCATCCAGACCGTGCTGCTGGAGCGCTCGCCGAAGCCGGTGGAATGAGGGGCGGTCTCTCCTCTCGAAGACTCCCGTAGGGTGGGCAAAGCGAAGCGTGCCCACGTCCTGCCTATTTGGTGAGAAGACGTGGGCACGGCGCAAGTGCGCCTTTGCCCACCCTACGAAACTGCTGGGCACGAGATCGTTCTCAAACGCCCGCTCGCGTGTTACACGCTGACCTGTGAGCACCCAGCGAGCAACCGGTTTGGCGAAGGCAAAGCAAACTCTGAGATGGCAGCGCGATCCCGAGGGGATGCGGCTGCGCATCCTCGAAGCCGCCAAGCAGGAGTTCTCGGCCCACGGCCTGGCCGGCGCCCGCGTCGACCGCATCGCGGCCCAGGCCGGCGCCAACAAGCGCATGCTGTACTATCACGTCGGCAACAAGGACGAGCTCTATCTCGCGGTGCTCGAAGGCGCCTATGACAAGATCCGCAGCGAGGAGCGCGGGCTCGATCTCGAGCATCTCGACCCGCCCGAGGCGATTCGGCGGCTGATCGAATTCACCTGGAACTATTTCCTGCGCAACCCCGAATTCCTGTCCCTGCTCCAGACCGAGAACCTCGCGCGCGCAAAGCACCTGAAGCGCTCGACCAAGGTCAAGTCGATGCACTCGCCCTTCGTCGAGATGATCCGCACCGTGGTGCGGCGCGGCGTCGACAGCGGCGACTTCCAGGTCGCGGTCGATCCCGTCCAGCTCTACATCTCGATCGCCGCGCTCTGCTTCTTCTATCTCTCGAACTCGGCGACGCTGAGCGTGATCTTCGGCCGCGATCTGCTCGCCAAGGACGCCAAGGACGAGCGGCTGGCGCACATGGTCGGCCTGGTGCTGGCGGCGCTGACGGGGCAGTCGGCGGCGCTGCTGGAGATGGTCAAGGCGCCGAAGAAGCGCGCGGCGGTGGTGCAGACGGTGTAGTCCTCGCAGTGCCAATCCCGAACGACCAATCTTCGCCAAAYTYCTCCCTGKGGTTATGGGTCCCGGCCTTCGCCGGGACGACACCGAATGTGTGGAGGGGCGGTACGTTCTGCCACGGTCCCCCGCCAACCCGGCCCCCCGCGCAAAACGTCACAGGGAAAGCTCTGGACAGTATTTATCCAACGGGTTAATTTCTTCCCCGAAGAACAAGACGACCGGGAGTGAGGCGTGGCTGAGTTGAAGCCGCAAAGTGCGGTGTCGAAGATCCTGAACGCGGCCTGGATCCGGCCGTTTCTGTTCCTGGTCTTCATCGTGGTGGCCTGGGATCTCGCGATCCGGGTGTTCAGGATTCCCGCCTACCAGATCCCGGCTCCGCTCGATGTCGTCGCCGTGCTGCGCACCGAATGGCCGGAACTGCTGCGCCAGTCCTGGCCGACGACCTATGCGACGGTCTGCGGCTTCCTGCTGTCGGCGCTGTTCGGCATTCCCGTCGCGATGTTGATCGCGGGCTCGAAGACGGTGGAGAGCTACGTCTATCCGCTGCTGGTGTTCTCGCAATCCGTGCCGAAGATCGCGATTGCGCCGCTGTTCGTGGTCTGGTTCGGCTTCGGCATCATTCCCAAGGTGATCTCCGCCTTCCTGCTCGGATTCTTCCCGGTGGTGGTCTCGGCGGTGCAGGGCTTCAAATCGGTCGACCCCGACATGGTCGATCTCGCCCGCGCCATGCAGGGC